>NZ_JBXWZQ010000113.1:0-16849 GCF_059432795.1 Nitrococcus sp.
GTACGCTTTGATCAGGGCCGCATCACCCGCTCCGCTGGGCAACGGCACATTGATCGTGGCACCCTCCCCCAAGCCTCCGCCGACCTCGTTGAGGAGTCCGGATCCGGGGTAAAACGGCGCGGCGCGGTGCGTGTCGAAGAACATGACGTCGGGATCGGCCCAAAAGATATCCTGGGTACCGTTTCCGTGGTGAACATCCCAGTCGACAATCAGCACGCGCGGACAGTCCAGCGCCTCCTGCGCATGCGCCGCAGCCACCGCGACATTGTTGAACAAGCAGAAGCCGCGCGCTCGCACCGGCTCGGCATGATGGCCGGGCGGGCGAACGATGGCGAAGGCACTGCTCGCGCGACCCCGTACCACCGATTCCACCGCGGCGATGGCCGTACCGGCGGCAACCTCCGCCGCCTCGACGCTCCCGGTCGACACGGCGGTCGTGTCGACGTCCAACCACGCGTTCTGCCCACGCAGGGCGTATATCGCCTCCAGATAGGAGGTGGTGTGGACGCGGGCCAGTTGCTCGCGCGTTGCGGCCGTTCCCGTCTCGAACCGGACCCCGGGAACGGGCTGGTTCGATAGCCGTTCCATTATCGCCGTCACCCGCCCGGGATGCTCGGGATAGTTCCATTTGACGCCCAAGCCGGCGAGGATCTCCCGCACCCGCCGATCGAGACGGCCCGGCAAAAACGGATCGTTGGCATCCGGACGGTGCGCCAACATGCGCTCGTCATGAAAGAGCAGTACGTCGCGGTCGCCGATCATACACAACCCCCAACGCTGACGGTCTCCCGGTCGTCTCCCCGGCCAAAATGCGAGGACTGAACTGCTTTGCTTGCAGACACTCTATACGCGTTATGGAAGCGTCACCTTCGGCTCTCGATGGACCATAGAGGAGCAGCGTGGTGAATCATGCAAGCGATATGATTGAAGCCTATCCGAAGAGCATAAACAACGATCGGCAGCTGTTGGCGGACTGCATCGAAGCCTGTATGGACTGCGCCCAGACCTGCACCGCCTGCGCCGATGCGTGCCTGAGCGAAGACGGTGTAGAAGCGCTTACGAAGTGCATTCGCAGCAACGTCGATTGCGCTGACATCTGCGATGCTACCGGGCGGGTTCTGTCTCGCCATACCGCCTACGATGCCAATATTACCCAGGCCACCCTGCAGGCGTGCGCGCAAGTGTGTAAGAGCTGTGGCGATGAGTGCGAGCAGCATGGGAGTCATCATGAGCACTGTCGCATCTGTGCCGAGTCGTGCCGGCGCTGCGAAAAGGCCTGCCAGGACGTGATTTCCGCGATAGAGCGCAAGACTCGAGAAGCCCGGCCGCCAGCCCCTGCTCGGTTCTGCGACGGACAAAGGCCACACTGACGCTGCCGAGCGCTGACGCCCGCAGGCCAAGGCGTCAACGGCGTTGGCATCGTTGCCTAAAATGTACGTCACTGTATTGCAAATACTTTTATGGCAGACCATGTTCCTTCGGCAATACCCGGGTTTCAGGCCGGCGCCGTGGTAGCGCACCGTTACGTCAGCACGGTAACAGGCGCGTTCGGATTGACCGGACGATATGTCACCCGGCGCTTGCTCGAACGCGGTGACCGGGTACGGACAATCACGGGGCATCCTGATCGGCCCAATCCATTCGAGGCCGAAATCGACGTGCGGCGGTTCCGGTTCGACAGTCCCAAGGCGCTCACGGAGAGCCTGGAAGGCACGGACGTCCTGTATTGCACCTATTGGGTGCGCTTCGAGCGCGGCAAAACGAGTTTCGATGAGGCCGTGCGCAATCTGCGCCGGCTGTTCGAGGCCGCCCGTGAGGCCCGCGTGCGCCGCGTGGTGCATGTCAGCATTGCCAATGCCCACGCATCGGAGCTGCCGTACTACCGCGGCAAGGCCGCGGCCGAAACGGCGTTGCGTGAATCCGGCCTGTCGTTCGCGATCGTTCGGCCTACCGTTCTGTTCGGCGGGCACGACATTCTGATCAACAACATTGCGTGGCTGCTGCGCCGGTTTCCGTTATTCGCCGTGCCCGGCGACGGTCAGTACCGGATTCAGCCCGTGCATGTCGATGACCTCGCCGCCACGATGGTCGATTTGGGGCAATCGGAGGAGAACCTGACCCAGGATGCAGGCGGCCCCGAGGTATTCAGCTACGATGAGCTGGTCCGCTTGATCGCCCGAGCGCTCGGCCGCAAGCCGCGGCTCGTTCACGTGCCGCCCGCCGCCGCGCTGGCCGCCGCCAAGCTCCTCGGGGCGATGAAGCGCGACGTGGTCTTGAGCCGAAACGAGCTACGCGGCCTCATGGCCAGCTTGCTGACTTGCGAACCGGCGCCGCAGGCGAAAGTGCGTCTGTCCGTGTACCTGCGTGAGCATGCGGATGAAGTGGGACGACGGTATGCCTCGGAGCTCGATCGGCACTACCGATGAATTGATGGACGCGCGATGGTGCCAGCGGGACGCGGCTACGTAAGAAAACTCTGTGCCGTCAGCGATCCGACCTTCCTGTTCCTCAAAGCCGCCACTCGATGCCCGCGTAGGCCGACACCCCGTCGCCGGGCAGGAAGGCGGCGGCGTCCTGGCCATTGGCGTCGGCGAGCACGCCGGTATCGGCCGCGTATTTTTTGTTGAGGATGTTTCGAATATCGATAAAGCCGCTGAAACCCTGGAGCCCGTTGGGCTTGTAGCCGAGCTTGAAGCCGAGCACGGCGTAGTTGTCGTTGAACAAGGTGTTGGCGTGATCCACGGCGAAGTCGGTGGGTGACCAGGTAAGGTTCGGACCGGCGTAGAAGCCGCTCGCGTGCTGATAGACAAGCGCCGTATTGAGAAGATGCTCGGGGATTCCGGCGAGTCTGTTGTTGCCGAAGACGGGGTCGTCATCGAAGCGGAAGTCGTTCCAAAGATAGGCGTTGCGCAGGGTCAGCGCATTGAAGAATTCGAGAGACAAACCCAGTTCCACACCCTGGTGGACGGTGTCGTTCGCATTGACGGTACCCACCGGCAGGCCGGTCGCGGGGTCGACCAGGCTGAGTAATTCGTCTTTTACATCGGCGTAGTAGTAGGTCAGATCCCAGCCGAGCTGTGTCATGCCCGGCAGGCAGGAGCGGCATTGCGTGTCGCCGCGCGTGCCGATCTCGAAGGTCCAGGCTTTCTGCGCGTCGTTCTGCGTGACGTTGGGGCCGCCCGCCAACTCGGCGAAACTCGGCGGCTCGAAGCTTTTGCTGATGTTGCCGTAGATCTGATTGTGCGGCGTGAACTCGTAGCGCGCGCCCAGTTTGGGGCTGAAATTCCAGTAGTTGCGCTCGAAGCTGTTGTCCACGCCGTCGCCGAAGAAACCATCGCGCAACTCCCGCCGGGCAAGCGTGTATTGCGCGCCGAGGACAAGCGCAAGCTTGGGGAGCACGTAGTGCTGGTTTTCGGCGAACAGCGTATAGGTCTCGGCGATCTGGAAAAGCTTGTTGGTGCGGGCGCCCTCCCGGCCGCCGACATTGGCGAAGCGGTTGTCGCGCGCGGTGCCGCGCTGGGGGGTAAAGCCGAGCGTGAAGATGTTCTGCCGGCCGAACAGCTCCGCCTCCGAGATATAGCGCAGGTAGGCACCGTAATCGTTGTATTCGATGTTCAGCACCTGAAAGATCGGGTGATGCAAGTCTTCGTAGGTGTAGAACACACTGCCTTCGATGCGGGAGTCACCGAAGCGGTAAGTAGTCTTGTTGGCAATGCGCGCGCGGGTGAAATCGCGCTTTTGATCGCCCATCGCGCTGAATGCGTTCGCCTGCTGCGGGTCGTCCTTCAATTGGCCTTTGGTCAGCGCGCCCGGCAGTTCCGAATCGGTGACGATGCCGGAGATGTACAGGCGCGATTCGAGATTCTCGGTGAAGCGATAGCCCACGTCGCCGAACAGGCGCTGGGTGCTCTGTTCGGCGTGGTCGCGAAACCCCTCCTGCGAGAAATGACTGAGCGAGAGATAATAGTCCGCATCCCCCTTGACGCCCGCGATGCTGCCCTGGCCGCGCAGGTAATCGAAGCTGCCGCCTTCGGCACGCAACTGGACCGGCGCGGCGTCGTAGCCCGTGGGGGTGACGAAATTGATCGCCCCGCCCAGTGTGGTCGAGCCGTATTGCAGCGCATTCGCCCCGCGCTGCACCTCGATGTAACGGGTGGACAGTGGTTCCAGGCCCTGGAAATCACCGCCGCCGTCCGCCTTGTTAATGGGCACACCATCCTGCAACAGCGTGATGCCACGCAAATGGAAGGTCCGCTGCAAACCGGAGCCGCGAATCGAAAGCCGCGACTCCTCGGCGCCGAATCGCGGCTGCACGTAGACGCCAGGCGAATACTTGAGCGCATCGTGGAGATTGGAGACGCGGCCGGTCTTGTATTCCTTCGCATCAATCACGTCCACGCCGCCCGGTGTGCGCTCGATGCGCTCCCGGGCGATCTCGATATCCGGCGATGTCAGCGACGGGCTAACCTCACCGGGTTCGGCGGAGCCTTCCACGATGACTTCCGGAAGCCTTACGGGTTGGGCGGCTGCCGGTAGCATCACGAGCAGAGCGACGGCGGGAAGGACGGATTTCCGGTCTGCCATCTAAGGCCTCTAAATTTTACTGTCACTTTTTCGGGACAAAAGGAAGGACAAAGGACACGGGCAGACCCTCAGGCGCAGGGTCATTCAGCTCAGAGTCCGGGGAAATTATCGAGCGCGTAGTGTATAAGCCCGGCCGAGCGCGGAGAATGCGACAAATCGCCACAGTTGAGGCAAGCGCTCGAGGCTTGCGGCGCTCAGGCCGAATCGGGCCAGCCGGAAACAAAACTCAAGGATCACGCCGAACGTCGTCCCGCTCGCGCAGAGGCGGGCGCTGCGAAGACCGACGGCACGACATTCCCGCCCGGTCGCTCGAATATTTATGCCCTGTCGGGATCACCGCTTTGCGACGGGCTTGCGCAGCGCGCGCCTCAATGACCGTTCCCGCCGGCGCCCCGATGCCAACGCACGTTGCACACTGGCGTTACTACCACGGCGACCCCTGCCGGCCGAGCTGTTCTCTCGTAGGGGACGGTAAAAAAATGCCAACTCTGTCAGCTGTTTTTTTTGCCAGGTCGTTGGTAACTTCTGCGGCTTGGAACGCTCGCGCGTTGGGGCCTGTCATACTCGCGGCGCTGAAAGGCTTATCGCTGGTGTCCAACCCGGCGGACCCGCGCCGCCATACCGATCGCTGCCACAAAGCAGTGTCTAACCATGCCACTGGTGCATGCCGGGTCAGAGGTAAACAGAAGCAGGGCGAAAGCCCCGGGATAGAAAGGACAAGCAAGGATTCAACCCGGGCAAATTCGTCTACCTGCGATTTCGCGGGAGTAACTCACGGGTCCCAACAAGCTGGAACCAAACAACGCGAATCAGAACAAAGCCAATGGTGGGCACCACGAGTGCCGTGGTTCAGAGAAGGGGGGAATGTCTCCGGTTCAGGCGCTTTGCAACACGGGACGTTCAGGGATAGGCGAACTAGCGCATAACACAAGGAGCATCCATGACCTTTTCTTTCCTTTCGAAGCGCAAGATAATTTTTGCGATCCTTTTTACGGCGCTGATTTCACCGACAACGGCACTGGCGATCCCGGTAACGAAGCCGAATGTACCCCTCACGGTAAGCGTGGAGTTCAACGAGAACGTGGGATTCAGACCCGATTGCCCTTCGCAATTCGGTGGTACGGCGACCGGAACAGGTAAAGGCACGCACCTTGGTAAGGTTTCATTCACGGCGACTGATTGCATAACACCGATTGATTATCATTTCAGCTTTGAGGGCGAATTTATACTCACCGCTGCAAATGGTGACGAGCTCTCAGGTATTTATGGCGGCCTATTCATCCCCGTGGATGGCGGACCCATATATCGCCTATCGGAAGCAACGATGGAGATAACCGGAGGAACGGGACGCTTTACGGAGGCGACAGGAAGCGGAGAGCTCACCGGAAGGGAAGATTTGGCCACGGGTAACGGTAACTTTGAAGTGGATGGGACGATAAGCAATCTGGGCAGGGGCCAATCCAGCAAGGGCCCTGTTCGCTTGCGTGGCGTGGCCTCCGGCGGACCGGCCTTCGTGGACGATTCTGTAGCCATGTTCCGCGACTTCGCCAGCGTGGACTCCTTGGAGAATGCCGCCCGACAGCCGGCCAGTTTGCTCGCCAGCAGAAATCTGACGGCAGTCCCGGCACCAGGGGTACTCATTCTCCTCGCCACTGGCTTAACCGCGTTGCGATTCGCGCAACACCGGAAAAAATGCTGACGCGGGGCGATTAGCAGGGGACCACGGGGCGCGCCCCTGCGATCGGAGTGGTTCGTCAGCTCCGGGCGCACGCGCGTGCCCCTATGCCCAGCAACTGATGGCAAACTGATAGGATGCGGTTATTTTTTAGGTAAGTGATCGTAATCCTGCGAGTCTGAAAACGGACAGGGAGCGTCTTCGCTTGGCGAGCGCTACCGCATGCTTCGATGGTTTGACGAGATCCTTGAGGGCAAGCCGCGGTGGATGGTCGGTTGCCTCGTATTTCCAGTGATTATGCTGCTCGGCGGGATCGACCGGCTGACGGGATACGAGCTATCGATATCGGTGTTCTACCTCATCCCGATTGCCATCGCGGTGTGGTACGGCAGCCGTAATCTCGGCTACATCGCAAGCGGGGTATCCGCGGCCAGCTGGATGGTCGTAGAGGGCACGACGAGCCAAACGTACACCCGCCACTGGGTGCTCTACTGGAACACGGCGACACGGCTTCTGTTTTTCGTTGTCGTCGCCTATCTCATCTCCGAGCTCAGATCACAGCTCATGCGGCAACGCCGACTGGCGCGGACGGACAATCTCACTGGCCTGTTCAATCGCGCCGGATTCGTGGACCGCGCCGCTTTCGCTATCAGTGCCGCGGCACGGTATCGCAATACCGTCGCCGTCGCCTACGTCGACCTCGATGGCTTCAAGAAGGTCAACGACACCCTGGGCCACTCCCAAGGCGATGAGGTGTTGAGATCGGTCGGTCGCCTGCTCGGCCAATGCCGGCGCGAGAGCGATGTCGTGGGGCGGCTCGGCGGAGACGAGTTTGCCGTGCTGCTGCCGAATACCACTCTGGCCGGCGCGCGCTTCTACTTCAGTAATCTGCATTGCGTGCTAGAGAACGAGATGCGCCAGAGAGGATGGTCAATGCTTGGGATCAGCATCGGCGCCGCCGTGTTCGACGGAAACATACCGGAACTCGCCGAGGCGCTACGGCTTGCCGACAGCCTGATGTATCGCGCCAAAAAGAATGCCCAGCCTCGGGTGATCGTCGAGGCCGTGGCGGAGCGCGCCTGAGCGAGGCCGCCTGTAGCGGCCCTCGACCGCGCCGTGCATTCGACTTGCAATCCCCAGCAACTTTCGTCAGCCTTGTACACCCTAGCGCAAATCGTGCAGCGGCCGCGCGTCCGTCGCTTCCCGGTGCACCGACTATCCTCCGGCGGGCTATGGGCCACCGTGGCATAGGTCAGCCGGACCCTGTGGGCCACGGCGGATCATTCGGCTGACAACCAACACGAATGCTTCGCTAAGCGTTGGGTCAGCTCGCCGGAAGTTGCACGAGGTTAAACCGATACGGTCGCCATAGGCCACGCTAGCTGGTGGGACAGCGTGGCGTGCGCAATCAAAACGCGCCGGCACGGCCGCTGCAAGTGGGCCGTTTCGCAACTCACCGGTGTGTTCCAGGCATCAAGCACGAGTGCGGCGCTCAACGGCGGGCAAGGCGGCGAACGCTCGTCTCGTCCGTACCGGTGAGAGAGAGGGGGAATGAGTCAACCATCGGCCATGGGATAAGTGCAAGTCTCGATACCCAGTCGGATCGCACGCGCCACCCCCGGGCCGTTTCAAAATAGCGTGGAGGCTAATATGGCTGCACCACCACAGAAAAAACAGTATTTCGGAGCGGACCCGGTCGCCTGCCGGGAAACGGATCATTATCGCGAGGAGTACATCGAATCGTTCGTCAACAAATGGGATGCGCTCATCGACTGGCAGAGCCGCGCGAAGAGCGAGGGTGATTTTTTCATCAATGTGCTGCGAGAACGCGGCGCCAAGCGGATCCTGGACGTGGCCACCGGCACCGGCTTCCATTCGGTACGCCTCATCGAGGCCGGCTTTGAAGTGGTAAGCTGCGACGGCAGCGCCGAGATGCTCGCCAAGGCTTTCCAGAACGGCCGTCAGCACGGCCAGATCCTGCGCACCGTCCAAGTCGATTGGCGCTGGCTCAATCGCGACATTCACGGCCACTACGACGCCATCATCTGCTTGGGCAACTCATTTACCCACCTGTTCTCGGAGAACGACCGGCGCAAGGCATTGGCGGAATTCCATGCCACCCTGAAACACGACGGTTTTCTCATCCTCGATCAGCGCAACTACGACGCAATCCTCGATCACGGCTATTCCACCAAGCACACCTACTATTATTGCGGCGACAACATCTCGGTCTATCCCGAGCACGTCGATTCCGGCCTGACACGGTTCAGGTATTGCTTCCCCGACCGCTCGACGTTCCATCTCAACATGTATCCCCTGCGAAAAGATTACACGCGCCGGCTGATGCGGGAGGTGGGCTTTCAGCACATCGAGACGTACGGCGACTTCCAGGAGACTTATCGGGAGAGCGACCCCGACTTTTTCATCCACGTGGCCGAAAAAGCCTACAGAGAGGAGCCTGATAGTGACTAACAGCTACTCGGGCACGGTCGAGACGGCCCGCGATTACTACAACAGCGATGACGCCGACAGTTTCTATTACACCGTCTGGGGCGGCGAGGATATCCATGTCGGCCTTTATCGAACGGCTGAGGAGCCGATCTTCGATGCAAGCCGGCGGACCGTGGAACGGATGGCCGAGCGGGTTCCCGCGCTCGGCGCTGATACACGGGTGCTGGATATCGGTTCCGGCTACGGCGGCGCGGCTCGGTTGCTCGCAAAACGCTATGGGTGCAATGTCATTGCCCTTAACCTCAGTGAAAAGGAAAACGATCGCGCCAGGAAGCTGAACCGCCAGCAGGGGCTCGACGAGCTGATCGAAGTGATCGACGGCAGCTTCGAAGACCTTCCATTCGACAACGAGTGCTTTGACCTGGTCTGGTCCCAGGACGCCATTCTGCATAGCGGGAATCGGCGCAAGGTCTTGGAAGAAGTCGCAAGGGTACTCGCCCCGGGCGGTCACTTTATTTTCACCGACCCAATGCAGGCCGATGACTGCCCGCCGGGAGTTTTGCAGCCCATCCTGGAGCGCATCCACCTCGAAACGCTGGGCTCGCCGGCGTTCTATCGGCAGGCGCTAACCGCGCTCGATCTTGAGGAGGTGTCTTTCGAGGTACACGCCGAGATGCTCCCGATGCACTACGGCCGCGTTTACGATGAGCTCACGGGCCGGGAGGAAAACATCGCGCAGCACATCAGCCGCGATTACATCGAACGGATGAAGCGCGGCCTGCAGCATTGGGTCGAGGGCGGCCGCAACGGCCATTTGACGTGGGGCATCTTCCTCTTTCGTAAGCCGGGCGGTCCGAGACGCTAGCCAGCGTGCGCAGCGCTCGACGATGTGTGAGCACCGCGCCAAATAGAGGAAACGCCACGCGAGAGGAGTAACGGCAAAAAAACGCGCGGCACCACCTATCGGGCGGTGCCGCGCGTTGCATTCAGCCGTTGAGGCTGTACTTACCAGCGCCGGGCTTGGCGGGGGGACCGCTCCTTGCGCTCCTGAGCCTCGTTGACACGCAAATTACGACCACCGAAATCCTTGCCATCCAGTGCTTCGATGGCAGAGGCGGCCTCGGTGTCGGACATGGTGACGAAACCGAAGCCACGCGGCCGGCCGGTGTCCCGGTCGGTCATCAGGCGCACGGAATCGACGTTACCGTAGGTGGCGAACAGCTCGCGCAGCTCGTCTTCGGAGGCGGAGAAGGGCAGGTTGCCCACATAGATCGACTTCATAAGGATATCATTCACTCAATTTTCAATAGCGGTACCCGGTCACCGAGCGATGCCGGTCTCTTGCGGATAGGCCCTGACGTACGCCGACCATGCCACCGGCCGGCGCAACGCGCCCGAAAATCTACCCGCGATCGTTATCCCGTCATCTCTTGAGCCCAGCAGGAAGGTGAGGTACACGACCTCAGGATCGGCAGGGTTTACAGAAGAGGAGCGGAACTCGACCAGTGATAACACTAGCGCAGCTCGCAAGCCGGCGCAACGGCATTTTCCAGCATTTTTCGCAATCCGTTTTGCTCCGAGCGCGAATTTCGCCTCCAATCCCGGCCGGGGGCCCAGAATCGCTCAGCGGCTTTACCGTCCACCGCCTCGCCGCCTGGCAATACTTACCGTGGCTTTGTACTAGCCGGTACGGACACGGTAAAGCGCAGTCGCCGCAATTCAGGTACACCCTACGCCCACTGGGAAACGTCAGCAACGAACCATGAGAAGCACGCTCAGCATCATCAAGGCCGACATCGGCGCGATCGGCGGCCATATGGCCCCCTCCGTTCGGCTGCTGGAAACAGTCCGCCGCCACCTCGAGGATAACGCCGGCGATCTTCTGATCGATAGCTACGTGAGCTACACCGGTGACGATATCGCTCTGCTGCTCACGCACGACCGGGGCACCGGCGATCAAGCAGTGCATCGGCTGGCTTGGGAGGCCTTCATGGCCGGCACCGAAGTGGCCCGGGCCCAGGGCCTCTATGGCGCCGGGCAGGACCTTGTCCCGGAAGCGTTCTCCGCGAACGTGCGCGGCATGGGGCCGGCGGTCGCGGAAATGGAGATCGACGAGCGCCCCAACGAGCCCTTCCTGTTCTTTGCCGCGGACAAGACGGACCCCGGCGCCTACAACCTGCCTTTGTACTTGGCCTTCGCCGACCCCATGACCACACCGGGCCTGATTCTCTCCCAAAAGCTCGCGCGCGGATTCCGTTTCGTGATCATGGATGTCACCCACACCGAGCACGACCGTGTCATCGAGCTCGTGGCCCCCGAGGAGCTCTATGATATTGCCGCCCTGCTGCGGGACCCGCAGCGCTATGTGATCGAATCCGTCTGGTCGCGAACCAGCGACGAGCAGGCGGCGGTCGTGTCCGCCTCGCGCCTGCGCGACATCGACGGCAAGCAAACCGGCAAGGATGATCCGGTCATGCTGATCCGAACGCAGATGCACTTCCCCTCCACGGGCGAGCTGCTCGCCCCCTTTCAAGTGGGCCATTTCGTGGCGGGGGGACTGCGCGGCTCGCACAACATGCCGCTGATGCCATGCGCCCTGAACACTCCGGTAAGCTATTTCGACGGCCCGCCCGTGGTCACGTGCGCGGCGTTCGCGTGTCACGAGGGTCGCCTGACCGAGGCGGTGGATGCGTTCGCCCACCCCTTCTGGGACGCCGTGCGCGAACGGGTCTCGGAGAAGGCCATGGAGATGCGCCGCCAGGGCTTCTTCGGCAGTGCCATGCTGCCGATGGCGCAACTGGAGTATTCGGCGGGTGTGGCGGAACGTCTCGAGCATCTGCAGCACCGATTCCGTACGCGTGAGACGTAGCGAGGGCGAGGGTCCGCTATCGCCACCGCCTCCCACCGCGCGGCGCCACGCGCGGGGTTAGCGCACCTGCCGCCGAGGTTTGGTATCCTGTGGACAATTGATCATATCGCGACGAGCAAGAGGCTAATCGTCATGGCCGCAGCAGACACGCAGAACGAATTTCAGCTCGATAGTGGACAGCTCTACCAGGAGGAGGTCTTCACCGACCGTCGGGTAGGCAGCATCCTGCGATTGACGCCCGTGACTGCCGACGGCACGCCGGACAGCGCTCGCGAGATCGTGTACCTGGGACAGACGCAGGTTTTGACGCAAGCCGGCGCCCTGCCCATCAACTTCGAGATCCCGGCCGACTCGCTCAAGGCCGCCGCGGAGCAGTTCGAACAGGCCGCCGAGCAGGCCGTCGACGAGACGCTGGAGCAACTCAAGCAGATGCAGCGCGAAGCGGCCTCGTCCATCGTCATGCCGGGCAGCTCCGGCGGAGCCGCCAACCAGGGCGCGCTCGGCGGCATACCCGGCGGCGGCTTCAAAGGCCGGTAATAACCGCCGGCGGCAACTCCTGCTCGCCGAGAACCCAATACGGCAGCCCGACGCATGGGCCTTGGATCACCACGGGGTCCGGCGCCTGACCCGTCAGCCGTGCTCGCTCGGCGCGTCCGGTTGGCGCTCCGGGCGGGCACGGTCGAACGCTTCCAGCTCCAGGCACGCATCGTTGATGCGCCGGATATGACGGTAATTGGCCAAATTCACCCCGAAGCGCTTGGCATTGAAAACCTGCGGCACCAGGCAAAGGTCGGCTAGCGTCACGCGGTTTCCATGACAGTAGCGCGCGGTCTGCGGGTCGGCGGCGAGCATGGACTCCAACGCGCGGAATCCCTCTTCTATCCAGTGTCGATACCAGGTTTTCTTCCGCTCATCGCTGACGTTGAGCTCCGTTTCGAGATAGCGAAGCACGCGCAGATTATTGAGCGGATGCACATCACAGGCGATCATTTGGGCCAACGCCCGGACTCGGGCGCGAGCGGTAAGCTCTGCCGGCAGCAGCGGAGGCCGCGGATGGGCCTCGTCCAGATACTCGCAGATCGCAAGCGACTGGCGCAGCAGTCGGCCCTCCTCCGTCTCCAGCGTCGGCACGAAACTCTGGGGGTTCAGGCCACGGTAGGCGGGGTGCGACTGCTCATCCTCGCGCAGATTTACCGGTGCTTGAACGTAAACCAAACCCTTGAGATTCAGCGCGATTCGCACACGGTAGGCGGCGGTGGAGCGATAATAGTCGTAGAGTTTGATCATGGCGCCCGGTATTTCCTTACGCGTTGCTCGATGGCGCCGAAGATACTTTGGCCAGCAGCATCGAGCATCTCGATGCGCACCCGATCGCCGAAGCGCAAAAAGGGCGTGCGCGCCTCGCCGTGCATCAGGATCTCCAACATCCGCCGTTCCGCCAGACAGCAGGCACCCACGCTGCGGTCGGTATTGGAAACGGTGCCGGAGCCGATGATGGTGCCGGCACCGAGACACCGCGTTTTGGCCGCATGGGCGATCAGCTGCGGGAAATCAAAGGTCATGTCCACCCCGGCGTGCGGCTGACCGAACACCTGTCCGTTGAGCCAGACCCGCAGCGGCAAATGCACCTTGGCGCCGTCCCAGGCACCCCCCAGCTCGTCCGGAGTCACCGCCGCAGCGGAAAAGGCCGAGGCCGGCTTACTCTGAAAGAAGCCGAAGCCTTTGGCCAGCTCGCCGGGAATGAGGTTGCGCAGCGAGACGTCGTTGACCAGCATCAACAGTTTGATGTGCTGACCGGCCGCCTCCCGCGCCACCCCCATCGGAACATCGTCGGTAACGACCGCGACTTCGGCCTCGAAGTCGATGCCCCAATCCTCGCTGGCCGCCAGGATATCCTCGCATGGCGCGCTGAACTTATCCGAGCCGCCCTGGTACATCAGCGGCTCGGTCCAGAAATTTTCCGGCATGACAGCGCCTCGCGCCTTGCGCACCAGCTCCACGTGGTTCACGTAGGCACTTCCGTCCGCCCACTGGTAAGCGCGCGGCAAGGGCGAGGCCAACGCCTGCGCCTCCAGCGCGAAGGCATCGCCGAGCCCGCCCGCGTGCAATTGCCGCGAGACCTCCTGCAAGCGGGGCTCGATCCGGGCCCAGTCATCCAGCGCGGCCTGCAGCGTCGCGGCGATCGCGGGCACTCTCACCGCTTGAGACAAGTCGCGCGTCACCACGAGCAATTCGCCGTCACGGCCGTGTCTCAGCGAGGCGAGCTTCATTGTTCCTCCTTGGCGGCATCGGCACTCGCTACGGTCCGCAGGACGCCCGTCATGGCTGCCTCACGCCGCTGCCCCGCGCTTCGCCCTGCCTCGCCCAAGCCCTCGCGCGCAATGCGCAGCGCCTCCTCGAGCACCGCGTGATCCCCGATGTGATTGGCCAGCAGCAGGATCAGCTTGGCATTGGCGAGCCGGCTCTCCTCATCGGTCAAACCCTGATGGAGCTCCAAGAGTTCCTGGTAGAAATCATCCGCTCGGGCCAGGCGCGGCTCGATCATCAAGCGCTTCACGTTCATGCAATCGGCTCCGGGTGCCGCTGCGCTCGCCCCTGGGCCCGGCGCAAGGCGCCTCGCACGGCCTCGAGCTCGAGGCGCCGCCAGCGCGCGCAGACGTGCTGATCCGGACGAATCAGATAAAATGCGCCCGCGCGGCCGCCGTAGCGCTGCGCCACCAGGCCTTCCACGTCGGCAATGCCGCGCCCTGGGCCCGCGTCCGTGACTCGCGTGCCCACCACCAGCACCTCCACCGGCACGGCCCCGGCGGCGAGCCGACCGATTATCCGGGCATCGCGCGCCGGTATCCGCTCACCCGCTCCGGCGAAATAGAGCCCCATGAAGCGATTGCCGAGTTGGCGAAGCAGCCAGTCCGCGCCCGCGGTTGTTGCAATGGGCGCATCGACGCAGGACGCGCCCGGGCTCAGGCCGCCGCCGAAAACCTCCGCATCGGGCGTGCTCAGCGGCGAGCCGTGCAGAAACGCCGGCACCGAGAGTCGGCCGCTGTTCACCAGCCGGCGTGCGAAAGGATAGCGCTCGGCGAGCATCAGCGTGGCGTCGCGAAATGCGCGGCTCGCCTCGCTCTTCGGGGTGATGAAATCCGTGCTGCGCGTCGAGTTCAGAATATTCTCGTCCGCCGCCGGGATGCGCTCGGCATCGTAGCTATCGAGCAACGCCATCGGTGCCTGGCCGTTCCATACAAGCGCCAGCTTCCAGACCAGGTTATCCACGTCCTGAATGCCCCCGTTGGCCCCCCGCGCGCCGAATGGCGAGACCTGGTGCGCGGCGTCCCCGATGAAGAAAATCCGCTCGCCATGGCGGAAACGCTCCAGACGCCGGCATTGAAAAGTATAGACACTCACCCACTCGAGCTCGAACGGCATGTGCTCGCCAAGCATCGCCTGTATGCGCGCGCGCACCCGCTCGGGGTGCTTTTCCTCCTCTGGGTCCGTCTCGCCGCCGAGCTGAAAGTCGATGCGCCAGACATTATCCGCCTGCCGATGCAGCAGCGCCGACTGGCCGGGGTGAAACGGCGGTTTGAACCAGAACCAGCGCTCGGGAGGAAAATCCGCCTGCATCAACACATCGGCGATCAGGAAGTGATCCTTGAAAACCTGGCCTTGGCAGGGCAGACCCAACAGGTGGCGGATCGGGCTGCGTGCGCCGTCGGCGACGATGAGGTAGTCGCAGAGCAACGGGTACGCACCCTCGGGGGTATCCACGGTCAGACGAACGCCGTCGCGCCCTGGCTCGACCCCGGTGACGGTGTTGCGCCAGCGCACATCCGTTCCCTCGAGCTCGCCGAGTCGCTCGACCAGATACTCTTCCAGGTAATACTGCTGAAGGTTGATGAACGCCGGATGGCAGTAGCCCGCCTCCGGCGCCAGATTGAACTCATAGATCTGGCGCTCGCCGAAGAACACGCGACCGAGATTCCACACCACGCCCTTGCGCAACAGCCGCTCGGCGCAGCCCAGTCGATCGAAGATCTCCAACGTGCGCTGGGCGAAACAAATGGCCTTGGAGCCGTCGCAGACGGTGTCCTCGGCATCGAGCAGCACGGCGGGCAACCCATGGGCGGCACAGTCGATCGCCGCGGCAAGCCCTACCGGACCGGCACCGACGATCGCCACGGGATGACGAGCCGGCCGCACGGCATCCTGCTCGGCCGCGCGCCGATAGGCATAGACAGGTCGTACTCGCCACGGTGGCATCCCGGCACTCCGCCTAGCCGCTCTCCAGTGCCTGCCACATCGCCTGGTCCCGCTCGGCGGTCCAGATCCGCGGATCCGGATACTCGCCGCATTCATCGTAAGTCCGCGCCACATCGAACGGCAGGCAATGATCAAAAATCACCCAGTGACCGTATTTGGGCTGCAGCGCCGCGTACACCTCATCATAGACGCCTTTCAGGCTCTTGCCGGCTTGCCGCGCCCGCCGCACCCCCTCGAACAGGTCGGTCAGAAAAGCCTGGGTGCCGGCGATGGCGAGCTCGCAGTTCGCGCTTGTCGTCAACGCCGCGCCGCGGCCCGGAACGAGTTTCTCCGCCGCCAGCTTGCGAACCCGCGCCAGCGTATGTGGCCAGTCGCTCAGGTAGGCGTCCCCCGTGTAGGGTGTGGCGGCGTATTCCACCAAATCGCCGCTGAACAATACCCGCTCCGCCGGTAACCAGACGACGGTATCGCCCTTGGTGTGACCTCGCCCGAGGTGGGCGATTTCGACCCGGCGCTTGCCGAGCCAGAGGGTAACGCCGCCATCGAAGACCAAAGTCGGCCAAGTGAGCCCCGGTATGGAGGCGGCTCCTTGGAAAAGCCGCGGGAAGCGCCCGAGCTCGGAGTCGTAATCCTGCTGGCCGCGCTCGGCGATCAGCTCGTAGGTGCCTCGGCTGGCGATGATGTGCTCGGCGGCGTAAGCCGAGGCGCCGAGCACCCGCACCGCATGGTAATGGGTCAGCACCAGATAGCGCACGGGCTTGTCGGTCACGGTGCGTATGCGCTCGATCAGCGCCTGCGCCATAGCCGGCGTGGCCTGGGTGTCGACGACCATGACGCAGTCGTCACCGATGATGACGCCCGAGTTGGGATCCCCTTCGGCTGTGTAGGCATAGACGCCCTGGGCCAATGCTTCGAAAGTGATCGTCTTGGGCTCGAGATCGCCCTGTGAGGCAAACTGTTTGGACATCGCCTTCCTCGCCTCCGCCAAGCGCTGCGGGATACCCGAGAGGGCCGCG
>NZ_JBXWZQ010000114.1:0-5156 GCF_059432795.1 Nitrococcus sp.
ATCTGTGGCCGCCGGAGGCGATTTCCTCGCCGTGGACTTGCCACCAGCGAGCGGCCCTGCAGTGCTGCGGCTGCGCCATCCGAGTGGCTTCGAGCTCGAGTGCACCGACTGGCCGCCGGTGGATTGGCTGCAACAAGTGCTGTGGGGCGCGACCGATGCGCCCCGATAGCCGCATCGAGCGGGTTTATCTGCATCGGGCGCCGGTCGATTTTCGCAAACAGATGGACGGCCTCGCTGCGCTGGTGGAGCAGACCATGCCGGTATCGGCGTTGTCCGGCTCGTTGTTCGTGTTCATCAACCGCCGGCGTGACAAGCTCAAGCTGCTTTTCTGGGAGCGCAACGGTTTCGTGGTCTGGTACAAGCGCCTGGAGGCCGAGCGTTTCCCCTGGCCGGTGCGCCGAGAGCAGACAGTGCTCACGTTGACGGGCCAGCAGCTTAACTGGCTGCTCGATGGTTATGACGTTTGGCGCATGACCCCGCATCGCACCTTGCATTATCGCGTGTTGAGCTAGAGCTTGAAGACGGCGACATGATAAAATGCATGCATGTCGTCGCCCGCCTCCACGAGCGATTATGCCGCGCTCGATCACGCCGAGCTGATAGACCGTTTGGCCCATCTCGAGCAGTCGCTTCAGCAACAGAACACGGATCTCGAACAGGCGAACCAACGGCTTCGTGAGCGCAACGCGATGCTCGAGGAGCGGGTGCGCTGGTTCGAGCAGCAGGTGTTCGGCCGCTCTTCGGAACGAAGCACCGGCGAGGAGATCAATCCCCACCAGCGGCTGTTGTTCAACGAGGCCGAAGCGCTGGCCGACGCCGAGCCGCTGGCCGATGAGCCGCAAGTTGAGATCCCGGCCCACAGCCGCAAGAAACGCGGACGCAAGAAGCTGCCGGCGGATCTGCCGCGGGTGGATGTGATCCACGACCTGCCCGAGGACGAACGCTTTTGCCATCATGATGGACAGCCGTTGCAGTGCATCGGCGAGGAAGTCAGCGAGCAGCTCGACTATATCCCCGCTCGGATTCAGGTACTGCGCCATATCCGGCGTCGGTACGCCTGCCCGGGTTGTGACGGTTGCCTGAAGCTCGCGGCCAAGCCTGAGCAGATGCTGCCCAAGAGCAACGCCAGCCCGGCGCTGCTGGCGCACATTGTCACCGCCAAGTACGTCGATGGCCTGCCGTTGCATCGCCAGGAGAAGCAGTTTGCCCGCCTGGGTATCGATCTGGGCCGGGCAAGTATGGCCAACTGGATGATCAAGCTCGGCCAAGGGGTGGTGCCGTTGATCAACCTGCTCGATGAGCGCATCCGGGCGGGCCCGTTGATCCACTGCGACGAGACCCCGGTGCAGGTGCTCAACAGCGCTGGCGGTGACGGGCACTGGATGTGGGTGAGGGCCGGCGGGACGCCGCAGGCACCGATAGTGCTGTTCGACCACGACCCGTCGCGGGGCACGGCGGTACCGAAGCGATTGCTGGCGGAGTTTAGCGGGATTCTTTTGACCGATGGCTACGAGCCCTATGACGCGGTGGCGCGAGCGGGGTCGCTGATCCATGCCGGCTGCTGGGCGCATATGCGGCGTTACTTCAACGACGCCCAGCGCTCCGGCGGTAAAACGGACAGTCATGCCGCCCGGGTGCTTGATGACATCAAGGCGCTGTATCGCATCGAGCGCGGGCTGCGCCAGCGCGAGGCCGAGGACGCCGAGATCCTGGCGACCCGTACCGAGCACAGCCGGCCGATTGTCGAAAAGCTCAAGGCCCGGCTGGACGCCCTGGCGCCGGAGGTGGTACCCAAAAGCTTGCTCGGCAAGGCGGTGCATTATGCCCTCGGGCAGTGGCCGAAGCTCACTCGGTTCCTCGAACATGCAGTGATTCCGCTGGACAACAACCGGGCGGAGAACGCCATCCGACCCTTTGTGATGGGCAGAAAGGCCTGGCTGTTCGCTGCCACCGCGAACGGGGCCGTGGCCAGCGCCCGGTTGTACTCGCTGGTAGAGACCGCGAAGGCTAATGGGCTCGAGCCCCATGCCTATCTCACCCATCTGTTCCACGAATTGCCTAAGGCAAAGACCGTCGAGGAGATCGAGGCGTTGCTGCCCTGGAACGCCAAAGCTGTTATTACCACCCCGGATTGAAAGCGCTGCCACTATCGGCGCCGCTTTGCAAGGACGTGGTTTGTTGAGCGCTTACTCTCAGGATACGTGAAATGGCCGGATTTTCTAGTTCTCAGTGGTCCAGTTTTCAGGGAGGAGGACAAGTCTCGCTTTCCAGTCGCACTTTGCCACTGACAAACTGGAGGGAGTTGCCCGTCAGGGGCTGGCCATCAACCGGTAGCCTTTAAAGTCCTGCAACTCTCAATGGTTCTAGACTGTTCGGCCAATCCCATAGCAATCCTTTCTTCAATGCTCAGAATATTTTTCGTACTTAAATCGAGTAAGTCACGATTGGATACAAGCTGCGTCCCGAGACCTTCGGCAACGCCATGCTCTCCCGCTTCCGCCCACCCAAGTATCTGACGCGCTAGCGGATGCTCGCTCGCACCCATGCCATAGTTCAAGCCATTGGCTGACCAAGAGCACGACTTCACTTCGAGTGAAATCACAATTTCATGTCACAAATCTTCGCAGAACGGTCCATCTTTGCGATGGGAAACGATAAACACGATCAACGTCGGCCGGACCGGTCGTCTCTGAACCGATTGCGGTTAACCCACTCACACCGCGGAAACTTCACATCGTCGATAACCACAGATACATCAGCGGCCGCCACCAGATCTAAATAGCCGATGTACGGTGCGAAGTAAGGCGACATTATTGCGAATTGCGACATAGGACCAATTTTCGATATCCCCTATCCTGATTTTTATAGTCGAAAGGCTGACTCGTTAAACGGCCATCTTGCGTTATGGTAATCGAGATCGCGCCAAACAGCAGAGCTCGCATCGGCGCCGAGCTATCGTGAACTTCGAACAAGAACCTAATCCAACGATTCGTATCTCAAGCCACTAATCGTCGACGGAAGCGGGGCAACGCCATGAGTCGTGGCGAAGCTCGGTTTCATCCGCCATCTCTTGGTGACGCTTTTTGTTTGCGGTGGGCCGTAGAGTTGTCTTCGCCGCTTGTCGAATTTTGCCAGGCTTCCAGGAGTTCGATTGCCGAGGCCAACTCGGCCTCCTTGCGTGCGAGGTGAGCCTTCAAGTCTTCGATGTACTTCTCCGTTTGCTGCTTATAAGAGCGATCGTGGCTCTTGAGACCGACGATGTAGTCCTCAGTCTCAAATCGGTACTTATCGTGGTGCGTCTTTAGCGCATCATAGCTCCGCTTGAGACTGGCGATGTAGTCCTCAGTCTCAGATAGGTGTTGATCGTGGTGCGCCTTTAGCGCATCATGGCTCCGCTTCAGACTGGCGATGTAGTCCTCAGTCTCAGATAGGTGCTGATCGTGGTGTGCCTTTAATGCATCATGGGTCCTGCGGAGGATCGCAAAATCATGGCATAAGAGCGAACTCCAAGCCGCGTGCTCCCGCGAGATGCGCTGAATCGTTAGGTCCGCGTGTTTGAGGCCGTTTGTCGACTCGGCACGTGACAGCGCTTGCCAGAGGTCCCGACAGGGGTTGGGCAACGCGGCATCGTTGGCAAGGGTCCAGTGGAAAAGGCCGCGGTCGACGAGCTCGTCGAAGGCTGATGGGTTCGTAGCCTTGGGTACGTCGTCACTCAGGGCGAGACGATTTAGGAGGAGGCGGATAGTTTCTTCGGGAGCATTGACGATGTTCTGCGCCGAGACGATAACGTGTCGGTTTCCGGGAATGGCCCTGGCGGCCGCCAGGAGGTAGTTGAACCATATGCCAAGCGCCTGGCCTCGCGGTATGCCGTCCCTCACCTCGATGGAGCTGGCTATCTGATCTGGGTGTCGGATACAGAGAACAATCCGGCTTTCCAGTCCGTGTTCTTCTAGGAGGTCCAGCCACAAGGGAAGCAAGAGTGTTGCACGGGGGTCCTTCCACCCCCAGACTTCGCTGGCACGGGTCTCCTTGTCGACGATCTCGCCTAGTTCGATGCGTGCCTCCGCGGCCGGCTCGGAGTCCATCCAGCCCTCCGGCAAGGGGAGCGCGGTGTCCCAAGTGCGACCAAGGCCATGAAGGAGACGATCATGGGCATCGACGATGGCGCTGTACTCCCAGTAGCCGCGGGGATTGGATGCGTCCGCGGAGTGAAGCGAGTCGGTTGCGCCGAAATGAATGCCGGCGAGATTGAGCGCCCGCGCCACCACCGACGTCATGCTGCGGTGCATTCCTACGATGATAACGACGGGTTTCACGGCGCGGTCTCGGTTCCCTGCGAAAGTCGGCTTGTACTGGTCCATCGCTTGACCCGGGCCTTCCAGCGTTCCTTGAACGGGAGGAGCTGAGCCAGCATGGGGACGGTTGCTTCAGCTACTGGCACCTCGAAGCTGCCTTCAGTGATCCCCCATCGTACGAAGCCGCTAATGTTCTGTCCACCGGGATCCGGGTATTGGTCCTGGAGCTCCGGCCGATCCATCCAGAGGTCCTGAAGGAAGCCGGGTACGACCGAGGTGCCTGTGCCGAAGCGCCTGTCGACACCGTGCGCAATTGTATCATCTAGACGGTGGTCCCAGGCTGTCTTCGTCCCTCGTTCGTTGCGTACGACTCGGTTGTGAAGGTTCCAATACGTAACATTGAACCCAGGGTCGCGAAGGGCCGCGACGTCGTCGAGGTATTTGTTGGAGACAATGGTGCAGACGGCACGTTTCACGGTTAGGCTAAGAATAGCCGATACACGGTGCGGGTAAAAGACGCGGAGTATGGGAGAGGAGAGAAACCGGGCCCGATGGGACTGGCGAGGGCTTTTTGAGGGGGCCGGCGGGGGCTTTTCAGCCCCTTGCCGGCTTGGAGTCCGAGCGTGGACGGGGTTGTCGGTTGACAACTGCTGAAGCTGCCGGCACTGGCCGAACCCGAAGGTCATCTTGCCAGAAATCGCCGTGCGAACGATGGCATTGTGCCGAAATATTTAACGTCCTCGATCTTCGGGGGCTGATACGGAACCCCTCTGATTCGCTGATATTCTTCTTTGAACCTCTCGATCGGATGGTCCTTCGGTTTGACATTGGTTGCAACACCGCCATGGATCTGGTGGAACA
>NZ_JBXWZQ010000115.1:0-10890 GCF_059432795.1 Nitrococcus sp.
CCTTGGCGACGTAACCGCCGATGTCCGAGGTCCTGAGATCCACGTACACCCAGGCGTTGGGGCGAGAATTCTCGCTTTTTATAACAGGCGGCCCTCGATGCAACCGAAGATCAGCCACTTGGGACAACGGGATTTGCGTATCGGTGGGTGTGGGGATCAACACCCGTTTCAGCTGAGCCAGATTATCCCGCAACTCCCTCGGATAGCGTAGACTCACAGGATAGCGCTCCAGCCCTTCGACGGTTTCGGTGACATTCATTCCGCCGATGGCGGTCTGGATGACATCTTGCACGTCTCCCACGGTCAGCCCGTAGCGAGCCGCCTCTTGGCGATGGATTTTAAAGTCCAGATAGTAGCCACCCGCCGCTTTATCCCCGAAGGCGGACAGCGTTTCTGGAAGCTCCTTGAGTGCTCGCTCGATCTCACCGGCCACCTGCTCCAATACCGCCAGATCAGGGCCGCTAAGCTTGATTCCCACCGGGGTTTTAATGCCTGTGGAGAGCATATCGATGCGGGTTTTGATCGGCATCGTCCAGGCGTTGGTAACGCCCGGAAAGCGAATCGCCGCATCCATTTCATCCATCAGCTCTTTGGTGGTCTTGGTGGGGTCCGGCCATTCATGCTTGGGTTTCAGCTGCACCGTGGTTTCGAACATGGAAAGGGGCGCCGGATCGGTTGCTGTATCCGCCCGCCCGGCCTTGCCAAAGACATGCTGCACCTCGGGGAAAGTACTCAGAATCTTGTCGGTCTGCTGCAAAACCTCCTTGGCCTTGGTGATCGAGATACCCGGATAGGTGGTCGGCATGTAGAGAATATCGCCCTCATCCAAAGGCGGGCGAAACTCACTGCCAAAGTTGGCTATTGGATAGGCAGTGACCGCAAGCAGAGCCACGGCAATGACCAAGGCGGTTTTGCGGAACCGCAACGCTTGCCGGAGGACCGGGGCATGGAGGAAGTGGAGCAGGCGATTGGCCGGGTTCTTTTTCTCAGAAAGAATCTTGCCCCGGATGAAGTAGCCCATCAAAACCGGGACCAGCGTAATAGCCAGAAGGGCCCCGGCGGCCATGGAATAGGTGGCCGTAAAGGCAAGCGGCTTAAACAGCCTGCCTTCCTGGGCTTCCAAGCTGAAGATCACCAGGTAGGAAACCGTCATGATGATGAGAGAGAAAAACAGCGATGGGCCGACTTCCTTGGCAGCCGCTCCCACCGTCGTCCAACGCTCGTTGCGGGTGAGTGCACTGCCTTTTTCCGAGGCGGCCCGCTCCAGGTGCTTGTGGGCGTTCTCGATCATCACGATGGCGCCATCGACCATGGCACCGATGGTGATCGCGATCCCGCCCAACGACATGATGTTGGCATTAATGCCTTGCCACTTCATGATGATAAAGGCGATGAGAACCGCCATTGGCAAGGCTAAAATGGCCACCAAGGACGAGCGGGCATGGAACAGGAAAAATACGATGATAAGGCTGACTAAGATCGCTTCCTGCAGCAGTGTGCGCTGGAGATTGTCGACGGCGCGCTCGATGAGAGCGCCGCGATCATATACAGGGACGATGTCCACCCCTTTGGGCAGGCCTTCCTTTAACTCCTCCAGCTTGGCCCGCACGCGCTGAATGGTGGCGAGGGCATTTTCGCCATAGCGCATGACGACCACCCCGCCGGCGACTTCCCCTTGGCCGTTGAACTCAGCGACGCCGCGGCGCAATTCGGGGCCCAAATGCACGTGGGCTACGTCCTGTAGGCGGATCGGCGTGCCTTGCTTATCCACCCCCACGGGGATGTGGTTGATATCTTCAATAGACTGGATATACCCGAGTCCCCGAACCATGTACTCAGTCTCGGCCATCTCCACGAGGCGCCCCCCGACGTCTCGGTTGGAGCGCTTAATCGCGTGTTTCACCTTGGAAAGGGGAATGTTGTAGGCCAGTAAGGCATTGGGATCGACTTCCACCTGGTATTGCTTGACGTACCCGCCGATGGAGGCCACTTCGGCCACGCCGGGGACAGTCTGCAGCGGGTAGCGCAAATACCAATCCTGAATCGTACGCAGTTGCGCTAGATCGTGTTTCCCGCTGTGATCAATCAAGGCGTACTCGTAGACCCAACCCACCCCGGTGGCATCGGGGCCGAGGGAAGGGTTCACTCCTGCCGGAAGCCTTCCGCGGACGTAGTTGAGATACTCCAGGACCCGGGAGCGGGCCCAGTACATGTCGGTGCCGTCCTCGAAGATGATGTAGACAAAGGAAAGCCCGAAGACCGAATAGGCGCGCACCACCTTGGCGTGGGGCACCGCCAACATCGCTGTTGTCAGGGGATAGGTGACCTGGTCTTCTACGACCTGGGGCGCCTGCCCAGGGTAATCAGTAAATACGATGACCTGGACATCCGAGAGGTCCGGAATGGCGTCCAATGGCGTGTTCTTGAGCGTCCAGAGACCGATGGCAACCACAAGCACCGCGGCAATCAATACCAGGAACTTATTCCGCAGGGACGCCTCGATGATGAGCTTAAGCAACTCTTGCGCCTTTCCGTCACGGGGTCACTGAAGAGCCCTGGTGATATCCTGCCGGATCTTTATCCTTGCTTTCTTTGTCCTCCCCATGTTTAGTAGACTCATTTCGGCTTTTTACTTTCTGCTCGCCGGGAGCGGCCAAGGTCCCCATCTCAGGCTTTCTCATCTTCGCGGTGGCCTCTCGCAACTTGGACTCGGAGTCGATGAGAAACTGGCTCGACGTGACCACCTGGTCGCCTGGTTTTACTCCCTCCACGATTTCTGTGAAACCCTCCGCTGAAACGCCAAGCTGCACTTCCCGTGGCTCGAATTTGCCAGGGCCGCGCACTACGAATACTTGATTGCGAGCGCCGGAGCGGACAATGGCTTCTTCCGGTACGACCACGGCATTGACCTGCTTGCCGGCGTGAATAGTGACATTGGCAAACATCTCCGGCTTCAACACCATGTCCGGATTATCGAACTCCAGGCGCAGTCTCGCGGTACGGGTTTTCTTCTCCAAGTAAGGATATATATAAGCAACCGTGCCCTGGAAAGTCCGACCGGGAACCGCTGTGACGCGCATTACGGCCTTATCCCCCACCTTTACCCAGGGCAGTTCGTACTCATAAACATCCACATAGACCCAGACCTGAGAAAGGTCGGCCAGCTTATACAGCTCCGTTTTAGGCGTGACATATTGGCCTTCCCGAACCCCGATCTGCAGGACGACTCCGTCAAAAGGCGAATGGATGTGCAGGGTTTTAAGAACTTTACGGGTCTGTTCCAAGTCATGGATCTGGTGCTCTGGCACGTCCAATAATTGCAACCGCTCGCGGGTGCTGTGCACCAGTTCCTCCGCACCCTCCCGGATATCCGGATAGGGGCTCGTCTTGAGGGTTTCCAGGTTGCGCAATGCCAGAAGATATTCTTGCTGGGTTGCGAGCAGCCGCGGCGAGTAGAAACTGAGCAACCACTCGCCTTTTTCTACTTCCACGCCGGTCTTATCGACAAACAGCTTCTCGATCCATCCCTCGGTTTTGGGATGCGGACGCGCCAGCCGCTCTTCATCGTAATCGACGCGGCCTACGGCGCGCACGCGGCGACTCAGAGTTCGGCGCTTCGCGATGGCGGTGCGCACACCGATATTCTGCACAGTGACCGGGTCGATCTTCACCGTGCCCGCAGGCGCATTGCCACCGTTTTGCTCGCCTGCGTAAACAGGGACGTAGTCCATTCCCATCTCATCCTTTGCAGGCACAGGCGAGGTAATCTCCGGATTCATCGGATGGCGATAAAAGAGGGGCTTTTCGGCAGGTGCCTCGGCTGTCGATTTTTCCCCCTTTTCGGCCGTTAAGCTGCCATACCAATAGCCACCGCCGAGACCTATCGCCAAGGTGGCCAGAGAAACCAGCACGATGGCGCCGGCCGTTCGTTTACTCATCGAGTTTTCGCATTAATTCGTTCCTCACCGGTGGCGGCGCTTAAAGCCGCCAGGGCCTGGTGGGCTTCAGCCAGTGCTTTCCAGTACTTGGTCTCGTAGTTGTAGAGCGTGATCTGGGCATTGACCAGATTCAGGAAATCCACCTTGTTCACTTGATATCCGGCCAACATGGAGGCAACGGTTTGCCTTGTCTGAGGGATAATCCCCGTCTTAAACAGGAGAAACTGCTCCCGGGACTTGCGGTAGTTAGCCAGCGCCGTAGAGATTTCCCGACGCACTTGCTGGCGCCTGTCCTGCAGGGAATAAATTTGCTCGAGCACCTCGCTGGAACGCTGATCCACGGCCTTAGCCTGTTTGCTGCCGGCATAGAGGGGCACTTCCATGCTGAGCATGAAAGTGGCGAGATCAGCGCGCGAGCGTCCCTGCAACGGGTCGGTCCCGCCACGAAAGCCGTAAGCCGCTCCCAACTTGAAGTCCGGGAAGTAATCCTTCTTAGCCAAATCCAGCCGCTTACGAGCGGCTTGAATCCGTTTTCTCTCGGCTGCCAGCAACGGCCGATTCCCTTTTGCCTGGCTTTGCCACGATTCCTCCGGCGCTAATGCCTGTAGCTTGGTCTCTACCTCAGCAGGAAGGCGCAACTTGCCTTCCGTCGGCCGGTTCAACAAAGCATTTAATCGCGATTCCCCGGTGCGCCGCAGCGCTTTGAGCTGAACTTCGAGATCCAACAGTTTGGACAACTCGACCTGGGCTAAGAGGACATCCTGCTGCAACCCTTCGCCCACACGGTACTTAGTCTGGGCAACCTCCACAAATTGACGCATTAGTTCCTGATTGTGCCTGACGGTCTGCAACGCCCGGTCAAGGTAGAACAGATGCCACCAATTCTGCTTCACATCCCGAATCAGCAACAGCCGCATTTCCTGTACGTCATTACTAGCAGCTGCGGCTTCATATTCCGCCGCGCTTTCTCGCAACCCCAACTTGCCGGGGAAAGGGAGCTTCTGGCTGACTCCAACTTGCAGCTGAGTCATTGGCTCTTGCGTGCGATTAAAGGTATCAACAGGCAAATTCATCGCGTTGAAATGGATAACCGGATCGGGCAGGGTGCCGACCTGCGAAGGAATTTCATCCTTGGCTTTCGCCCGGGCGCTTATCTCCGCCAGCCCGGGATTGTCCTGTAATGCCGTTTCTATGGCCGCGTGAAGGCTGAGCTCGTCGCTAGGCCGCTTTTTTGAAGCTGACCGAGCGTTGATTTGCACGGAACGAGCGCCTGATTGATTGTCGAACGACTCGGGGGCTGTTGCTCCAAGTGTCGGTAGATTGGGGCTGGCGGAGGTCAAGATCGGATAACAAACGAACCATCCCCAAATTACGGGCTTCCAAAAGCGCTTTTGACTGCACATTTTTTTCTCCGGGACTCGGCGGAAATATGCCAAGCGTCTCCTTCCCGCCACGATCTGCTTCAAGGCTCGATTGCGCTCAGCACGTGATGCGGAAGTTGCGGCCCTCCCCCTGGCTTCTCTTGGTGGTCGTACCGGCAGAGGAACCTTGTGCTAATTGCCCAGAACCCGTGACGGCCTCACTTGTGAGCCGGTGGCTCATCCTGGTCTGTTTGAAGCGCTCGGCGCTGCCACAGCGAGGCAAAGCCCGCTGGCTAGCTCCGCGCGCAAGCAGGCCGAAACCAAGCGCACCACAGTCCCGGCGGGCACCGTTGGCCGTATACATGAAACTCAAGCACTGCATCAGCTCCGGATCCGCTGGCCTGTCGCCTGCGCCCAAGAATACAGGCTATCGCGGTTGATGTTCATGACACCGCGGCGATCGGCGCTGGCCTGATCAATGCCGTGGCGGTGCTCATCATTGCCTGCCCTTGTGCACTGGGGCTGGCGACGCCGATGTGCATCATGGTGGCGAGCGGCAAAGGCGCCTCCTCGGGCGTTTTGTTCAAAAACGCCGAGGCCATCCAAACGCTGCGACGAGTGAACACGCTGATCATCGACAAGACCGGGACGGTCACCGAGGGGCGCCCGCGGCTGCAGGATGTCGTTGCGGCCGAGGGGTTCGAACCAGAGCAGGTGCTGAGCTTGGCGGCCACGCTGGAGCGAGGCAGCGAGCACCCGCTTGCCGAAGCCATCGTCCAAGGCGCCGAGGAGCGCGGTGTCGAGCTCGGGCGCTACGCCGACTTCGAGTCCGTGACCGGCAAGGGGGTGAAGGGCCGGGTCGGCAAGCAAGAGGTGGCACTAGGCAACCAGGCCTTGATGCAGAGCCTCGATGTCGCCATGGAGCCGCTCGCCGGCCAGGTGGAGGCCTTTCGTGGCGAGGGCAAGACCGCTATGTTCCTGGCGGTCGACGGCAAGCCCGCCGGATTGGTTACGGTGGCCGATCCGGTCAAAGAGACTACACCGGAGGCGATTCGGGCCTTGCACGAGGAGGGGATCCAGATTGCCATGATAACCGGTGATAGCCGCACTACGGCCCAGGCGGTAGCTGAGCGTCTGGGTATCGACGAGGTGATCGCGGAAGTGCTCCCGCAGCAGAAGGCGGAGGAGGTCAAGGCGCTGCAGGGCGAGGGGCGTTTCGTCGCCACGGCCGGCGACGGCATCAACGATGCGCCGGCCCTGGCCCAGGCGCAGGTAGGCATTGCCATGGGCACAGGGACCGACGTCGCCATGGAGAGCGCCGGCGTCACGCTGGTGAAAGGCGACCTCCAGGGTATCGTGCGGGCCCGCAAGCTCAGTCGGGCCACCATGCGCAACATCAAGCAGAACCTTTTCTTCGCCTTTGCTTATAACAGCCTGGGTGTGCCCATTGCCGCCGGCGTGCTCTACCCGGCTTTCGGTATTCTGCTCTCGCCGATCATCGCCGCGGCTGCCATGTCGTTCAGCTCGGTGTCGGTGGTCGCCAATGCCCTGCGGCTGCGGCACGTGAGGATCTAGCGACGTCCCAGACCTTCGCCGGTGTGATTCCCAGGACGTTTCGGCTTGGCTGAGTCTCTGGTCGGTGGCGCATTGCTGGCAGCATCACGCCGCCGCACCAGGCGTTGAACTGGATTCCGGCCGTCTCATGACGGGTTGGCCACAATGCCACTGTTAGGAGAGCCGGAGCAAACGGGAGAAATGACCAGCATAATGCTCATGAAACGAGTTTGCGGCTATTATCGTGGTCAGTTGTTCTTGACTTTTGCTAAAGGAATGCCTATTAATATAGGCATTACGTAGTTTTATGACCATTATACTGGTCATATAGACGGAGTGGATGGTAAAAGAGAGAACATATTCGCGGTACACGCGTGAAGCCGCCACCTTGCTGGCCAAGCAGATCCAGCTCGGACGCAAGCAGCGTAAGTGGACCGAGCACGAGCTTGCTGACCGCGCCGGTATCTCGCGGGCGACGCTCCAGAAGATCGAAAAGGGTGACCTAAGCGTCGCCATCGGGCTGGTGTTCGAGGTGGCGGTGTTGGTTGGGGTCACCTTGTTCGATGAAGTGCGCACTTCGCTTGCCACTCACATCGCCCGCACCGATGACAAGCTGGCCTTGCTACCCAGTGCCGTGCGCAAGCGCAGAAAGTCGGTGGATGATGAATTCTGACGGACATTACAGCGAAGCCTTTGTCTGGGTATGGCTGCCCGGTGCCGGCGAGCCGCTCGTGGCTGGCAAGCTAACGGCTGATGGCGACCATCTAATTTTCAACTACGGCAAGAGCTATCTTGCCCGCGAGAACGCCATCCCCCTCTATGATCCCGAATTGCCTTTGCAGTCCGGGCTCATTCCTTTGCTGCCCGGCTTGAGCATGCCCGCCTGCATCCGTGATGGCTCGCCGGATGCTTGGGGGCGGCGCGTCATTATCAACAGAAAGCTCGGCACCAAAGGAGCCAAGGCCGACGTGGCCCAGCTCGACGAGTTGACTTACTTGCTGGAATCCGGCTCGGATCGTATCGGCGCTTTGGATTTTCAGCGCTCTGCCACCGAGTATGTGCCGCGCGGGCCGGGGAACGCCTCCCTTGAGCAGCTTGCAAGAGCCGCCGAGTTCATCGAGAAGGGCATGCCGCTTAGCCCGGAACTCGATCAGGCGCTCCAGCACGGCACATCCCTCGGCGGTGCGCGGCCCAAAGCGCAGATCGATGATGGAAAGAAGAAATATATTGCGAAGTTTTCCTCGACGACTGACCTCTACAGTGTCGTCAAGGCCGAGTTCATCGCCATGCGCCTGGCTGCCCTGGCCGGATTGAATGTGGCGAGCGTCTCGCTCAGCAGCTCCCTGCACAAAGACGTGCTTCTCATTGAGCGCTTCGACCGCGTACATTCCAGGGCCGGGTGGCAGCGCAAATTCATGGTTTCCGCGCTCACCATGCTGGCGCTCGATGAGATGATGGCGCGTTATGCCAGCTACGAAGACCTCGCGGAACTCATTCGCCATCGCTTCGCCGATGCATCCGCCACCTTGCGGGAACTCTATGCACGGATCGTCTTCAACATTCTTTGCGGCAACACAGACGATCATGCGCGTAATCACGCGGCCTTCTGGGATGGACAAACGCTCCGCCTGACACCGGCTTACGATATCTGCCCGCAAAGCCGGACCGGTAACGAAGCCACGCAAGCGATGCTGATTGCCGGTGACGATCGCATGAGCCGGATCTCATCCTGCCTGAATGCGTCGGCGCATTTTCTGCTGTCCCGTGCTGAGGCCATTGCCATCGTCCAACACCAGCTCACCAGCATCATCCATCACTGGGATGCCGTGTGCGCCGAAGCCTCTCTCACCGCAACAGATCGTGCGTTCCTGTGGGGCCGCCAGTTCCTCAATCCGTATGCCTTTGAAGACCTCGATGGCGACACGGCCGACCTGAAGGCCATGGTCGATACGGCACGTTCTCCGTAATTTCCGGGGCATCGCCGGTTGCTTTTCCGTCGTCGCAGGCTAATCGATCCCGGTCGGTAAGTGCATACAGCCCGCCGGGCTGTGCTTTGGTCGTAGAAGGCATTCGTCTCCTTGTAAGCGCTCCGGATCATGGGGTCATATATGGACGCACCTCCCCGCCAATCCGGCGTCCAAGCGCCACACTTGTGTAGGTCGACAAGTCACATGACGGGGAGGGATCCACCATGGAAGTTAAGCTTGTCGGTCTCGATCTGGCAAAGAACGTGTTCCAACTTTGCGCACTCAACCGCGCCGGGCGTGTACTCTACAATAGGAGCATGCGGCGTGGGCGCTTGATCGATCAGCTCCAGCAGCTGGAGCCGACACCGTGGCGATGGAGTCCTGCGCCAGCGCCCATCACCGGGGGCGCTGCCTCCAGGCGATGAGCCACCGGGTAGTGCTGGTGCCCGCGCAGCACTGCAAGCCCTTCGTGCACGGGGGCAAAAGCGATGCGCGCGATGCACTGGCGATCTGCGAGGCAGCGCAGGCCGAACCTGCACTGGCCGAGCTCTATGCGGAGCCGGTAGAGCTCGGTGAGCGACAACGCAAGCTCGAGCAGTGCCTGGTTGCGCTCTCCGCAACATACCAGGGCTATGCGCAACTACAGAGCCTGCCTGGGGTGGGACCGATCGTTGCCTCGGCGCTGCTCGCCGCGCTCGGCAATGCGCGCCGCTTCGCCAACTGTCGCCAGGTCGCTGCCTGGGTCGGTTTGGTGCCGCGCCAGTACGGCACGGGTGGGCGCTTGCAGCTGCCGTGCATCACCAAGAGCGGCGACGGTATCTGCGCGCCCAGCTCATCCACGGTGCCCGTGCGGCGATTCGCTGGGCGCATGGCACGGACACGGCGTTGGGGCACTGGATTGACGGCGTGGTCCAGCGGCACGGTCGCAACAAGGCCATCGTGGCGCTGGCGAATAAGACCGTGCGCATCGCCCTGGGTGATCCTGGCCCGCAGTGAGGACTACGACGTGCACAAGGCCTTCGGCAGCGGCTGAGTTCCGCGCCCCTGCCGCTTGAGTCTGCCAAAGGCGATGAACCAACAGGTCAACGCCCCGATAAGAGCCTGAAACCGGTCAAAGGTGAAAAGCCGAATGGGTGTATAGGCCGTCGGGGCTCCGAAACTCATCGAGGGCTGAAGCCACATAATCAGCGCCTCAGGCAAAGCCCGGATATATGACCGCGGACCATGCGTTCATCGCGGCGGCACAACGGACACGCCTTTCAAATAGGGCGTGTCCGTCGATGGCCACTCTTCTATGAAGAAGCGGAAACACCTTTGCAATGGGGGAGGTGTCCATATATGAGCCTTTGCGTTCGTAGAAGGGTAATACGCCGCCGTGAGCCTCATTGCTGCACCGCGGCATACTGGCCCCTCACGGATTCAGGTAAACATAATTGGCCCAGAAGGGAGATGTGTAATGACTATGACGATATTAATCTCCATCCTAGGTCGTCTCCGGTCGCGCCGCGCTGTTGTTGTAATATGCGGAATTTTATTTTGTTCGGGAGTCCTCGTAGGATTTTCAGCCTGCGCGAGTGCCTCAATTATTTACGACAGCGGTGTGAATGCAAAGAACATTAACGCCTTCTTGACGTCTCAACTCACAATGCCAAACGAGCCAAGCCTCAACCAGCAGGTTGCAAATCGGTTTACTACTCCAGCGACTGCCGAGGAATTGTTTGTGACTGGAATTAACTGGTGGGGAGGCTTCCTGCGAAACCCGTTGATCGGTGGGTCTGCTAGTTTCAAGATTATTTTATATGCTAATGACGGCGACTTTGTTCAGCCTACTGGTAGTGGGCCGGCAGATAGCAACCCAGCGGCGACAGCTCTATACGTGTGGAACAAGGCCTTAGTTGTTGGCCGGCATACCGGCGTTAAAGTCCGCGGCACAAATGTGTATGACCTGAATCCGTGACAGCGACGCCCTGATGATACACAAGCTATTGAATGATCGGTATTATTGGGCGCATCACTCATCACCCGACTGGTGACTGCATGGAGCCCGCCCGGTTTCACATCCGCCAGAGC
>NZ_JBXWZQ010000116.1:0-80055 GCF_059432795.1 Nitrococcus sp.
GGATTTCCTCTGTCAGGAGGCGTTCCTCCGGCTTGGGCTCTGACTGTGCAGGCTCCCTATCTCATTTAGGCATGGAACCACTGAAGCACAAGAGCGGAGCTTTGCTTGACAAGTGCTGGCTCCCGGCACCGCAGCCAGGTGCTGGGGTTGTAACCCCGGCCGCCGGCGATGCGGCGAATATTATGAATCTGCAGAGGTCTCCCGCTCAGCAGCGCCAGGGTGAGCGAGGAACGCAGCACCTGCCCGCCACCCGAGCTGCGCCTGGGCGATATCCGCCATGAAGCGCCGGCGGGACCATTCCAGCTGGTGCTGTGCCGCTACCTCGCGTTCACCTACTTCGATCGGAGTCTGCAGCAGCGCATACTGGGCCGCATCCGTGAGTGTCTGACGCGGGACGGCGCCCTGGTTGGTCGTGGGCAATCATGAAGCACTGCCGCCGTACGCACAGCCCGACTTTCAGCAGTGGCTGCCGGAGATTCCGACTTATCGCTACACGCCCGGCGGGTTGAGAAGTCGGATCGGTGAACGGCGGACCAGTGAATCTTGTCAACATCTTATCGGCTGTGGTGCTTGAGCCGCGCATCCAAACGGCACCCGATGCTGCGGCGTCTGGTAAGACCTGGTCCCGGGCATCCGGCCGGAGCCCGGCGAGAGAGCTCAGCAGAGCATGCAGGAGGTGACCCCATGGCGACCTATGTAATCCTCAGCCACATTGCACCGGATTCCTTCTCCGACCCGTCGGAGTTTCCGAACATCGCCCATACGGTGTCGCAGAAGATCAAGGAGCAGTGCCCGGGCATCACGTGGAAGGAGAGCTACGCGACCCTGGGTCGCTATGATGTGGTGGACGTGATCGAGGCCAGCGACCCCAAGGAGGCCGAAAAGGCGGCCATGATCATACGCGCCTACGGACGGGCAACGACGGAGACGCTCCTCGCCACCCCGTGGAAGGAGTTCCTGGACGCTTTATAGGCAATGGCCGAGGTGGCATGGGCAAGGCCACACGGGGCTGCCCGCAGCCTAACCGTCCTCGAACAGGCGGGCGATTTCATCCCGCTGGGGCACCACAAGCGCCTCAATTGCGCTTGCATCGGACCGTTCCAGCCGCGGCGTTCCGAGGCAGACCTCACCGATGTCCGCACACGGGATGGACTCTGCCTCGAGCGCCGAACGGATGGCTTTGCTGTCCTCGGGCGCTGCCGTGATCAGGAGTGCCCCGGAGGCCATCGTCGCCAGCGGATCAATGCCAAGCGCGATGCAAAGCCGTGCCGAGACCTCGGGAACGGGAATCGCATCGGGGTCCACCCGCAGGGTGTGGCCGCAGGCCTGTGCCAACTCCCAGAGTGCTGCCAGCACACCTCCTTCAGTCGGATCGTGCATGGCCGTCACACGCCCGGCCGCGAGCGCCACGCGGGCATCCCGCACGACGCTGATTCCCGGCTTCCACAGGAATGCTTTTGCGCTCGCCAGATCTGCCGGGTCGATCACTCCTTGGAGCCGCCCGGCAAGCTCGCTGGCGATGATCGCCGTGCCCTCTATGGGAACACCCTTGGTGATCAGCACACGATCACCGGGGCGCGCTCCTCTGGGGGTGACCAGCTTGTCCCGGCCAACCTGACCCAGCAGGCAAGCCATCGCAATCGGACGGTCGAGTCCGTGGGTGATTTCCGTATGCCCGCCAATCAGCGTGGCTCCGATCCCACGGCAGGCCTGGTCGATCTGCCCCATGATGGAGTCCACCAGTTCACGATCCGCCTGTGCCTGCGGCAACAGCAGGGTGACCAGCAGCCAGCGGGGTGTGGCTCCGGTGGTGGCCAGGTCATTGGCATTCACCTGCACCAGATACTCGCCGAGAGAATCGCTGACGAAGGTGATCGGATCGGATTTGCAAACCAGGAGGCCCGTGCCGGTGTCCACCACGGCGCAGTCCAGGCCGACACCGGGTCCCATCACGACGCTGGGATCCTCCTGCGGGAGACGGGCGAGCAGATCTGCCAGCACCGGCGCCGGCAGCTTTCCGACGGGGAAGCGATCTTTGCTCATCGCTCAGCCATCTCCTGCTAATCAAGCCATTGATTCCGAATGGACGTTGAGTCCTATGAAGGAGGTTGCGGTATCGGCCTGTGTGGTCAAGGTGCAGCGCAACCGCTGAGGGCACACGTGAGCGACGCCGCCGTGATGCGTCCTGCTCTCGTGCCGCGCTACGCCTCGCCTCCTAAGCGCTTCAGGTCATATGCCAGGGCATCCACTCCATCCGAAGAGCGAACCATGAAACGCGCCTTGCCCGCGGCGGTGCGCGACAAGCTGATCCGGCTCGGCGCTGCCTCCCTGTTCGCGCGGGCGATCCGGCGGGTGCATCGCGGCGAGTCGCTGGTGGAGCTGCTAACCCAATAACCGGCTGTATTGCTCGGCTAGATCCAGATATCCCTGGGCGCGGCTGATCCAGCGCGGATGTTCCGAGTCGCCGTGATCCTTCAGGTGCCAGATGGCCAGCTGGGCCCTGAGGGCGGCGCGGCAGGACTTGTAGAAGGCGACCAGCCGTTTCGTGGGCGTATCACCGGTGATCGCTTTATAGGTATCGAAGACGATCGGGCCGATGAAGTGGGCGCCGGCGAATTCGCATTCCATGGCAAGAAAGGCGAGCTCATCGACCGGATCGAGCAGACGGAAGGCGCGGTTGAACTCCAGGCAGTCGATGAACGCGGGTTCCGGCGTCAGGCAGATGTGTTCGGGGCGCAGGTCCCCGTGGGCCTCGATGATGCGCCGCTGCCGGGTGCGCGCCTCCAGCACCTCCGGCGCGCCGTCCAGTAGCTTGAGCTGGGCGGCGATGACGCGCCGCACTTGTTCCTGGGGCAGGCGTGACCCCACGGCGGCGAGTTCCCGTCGATTAGCCTCGATGTCCTGCCGAGAGCGACTGCGGTATGCCGCCAAGTCCATCGGCACCGGTTCGGCCTGACGGTAGAAGCCGGCGAGCACCTGAGTGAAGCGGACCACGTCCGCCGCTTCGACCGTCCCGTCGTGGATGGCATGGTCCAGCATCCGCTCCACCGGTAGGCGTCGCATCCGCACCAGCCATTCAACCGGGATACCGCTGCCATCGAGCTGCAGCTGTCCCTCGCTGTTTAGCCGCAGTGCCTGGATGCCCAGATAGACATCGGGCGACAGCCGCTGGTTTAGCCGCATTTCCTCCAGGCAGTTCCGATGCCGGGCCTCCAGGGTACTGAAATCGAGAAAGCTGAACCGCACCGGCTTCTTCAGCTTATAGACCTCCCGGTCGGTCATGAAGACCCAGGACATATGGGTCTGGATGACCTCCACGCCGGTTGGGCAGTCGGGTCTGCAGTAATTGCGGGGCTGGCTCAGGAAGGCGATCTTGGCGTCGAGCCCGATGTCAAAATTCACAGGTTTGGGACTGTCTTCGAGGGGCGGCCATCAACATATAGAAGATACGACATAGAAGATACGACTGCAGGTGTCCCATTTACACCGTCCACAATTGCAAGGAAACTGCTCCCAGGTTACCAAAATCCGGCAATTCCAGAACGCGGGAAAACCCCAATAGCACCAGCCCATCAACGCGTTAGGCGTTTTTCAGGATCGACTCCATACTCTCAAGGTTTGGAGCCTCCGGGAATCCCGGGGCGGTTCAATTTTCGGGGACGAGGGCGGAGGGGCAAGGACCAGTCGATTGTGTGTGCTGTCCCGCGCCGAAGCGACGTGGGTAGCGGATCTTCTCGCTACACGCCCAATCCACTCGGAGCGGCAGCCGGTGACATAGCCTCACGGCATATACGTTTTTTGAAGAAAAGAGTGAAGTGGAGGGGGCGACCACGCGGTGCATGCTGATTCTCTACGGTCTCAAGAGCTGTGACACTTGCCGTAAGGCGCGCCGGTTGCTGGATAGCCGCGGCGCCGGGTACCGCTTCCACGACCTGCGTGTCGATGGTCTGGCGGAGGCGAGGGTGCGTGCTTGGGCCGATCAAGTCGGCTGGGAAGTCTTGCTTAATCGGCGCAGCACCGCTTGGCGCCGGCTGCCGCAAGCCGACAAGGCGAGCGATGCCGGGGGCGTGATCGCCCTCATGACGCGTCACCCCGAGCTCATCAAACGCCCTGTGCTCGAGGTGGGCAGTCGCCTACTGGTCGGTTTTCACGAGGCGCAGTACCAAAGCCTGCTCTGAAAAGACGCCCTCCCGAATGCGGGTGCGCAGTAGGGTCGAGCGCTGCGTCCATGCCGCTGACTAAGGCTGGAGTTGAGCTTGTGTTTCGTTGCCGGACTCAGGAGGAGGTTGGTCGAAAAGGCCGGTGCAACGCCCGCCCCGACTCAACGCCGAGGCGGTCGCTGCAACGCCTCAGGGCGTCTATTTATAGGTCACCTTGCCTTGCATACCCAAAGTGAACAGTTGCCATTCCGTTATGATAACACGGGTGGGTCCACCGTCGAGGGTACCGACGACGCCGCGAGCGCCGCCGGCAATCGCCGTCCTGGCTTTCCGATCGAGAGTCGTGTCCTGGTGAAGGTCGCGGATTACGATTCTGCGCATGATAGTGCTCCCGGGTTTTCGATTGCGAATAAGATTGGTCACGAGAACGCATGAGAGACATGTTCCGGTGCTTGACCGTCCCGTCTGAACATCGCGCTCACTATTGTACAAAGCAAATAATGGGCCAAATTCCAGGGGCCACCGTTAGGGTCGCGCAATCGGCAGAAAAATAGGCAAATTCTGCGCAGGCTCAGTCGTTGAACGGGTTCGGTTGAAGTGTTGAGAGGCGTTGCCTGGCTGGAAATAAACAACTCCACTCTATGGCTTGGTTGGTGTTTGCACGACAGCGTTTGTGGCGAGAGCGGGGCGCGGCGGTCGTGGCAAGGACCGCGCGTGGAAAAGCCGCTTCAAACATGAATCGCCCCGCCGCCCTGCCTGCCGTTGATCGCGGTTTCGTATAGGATTCATTAATCGCTCAAAGAACGACAACCTCATGAAATCCCTGCTCGGGCCAAAATCGTTGATCGTCGCCCTGGTTTGGCTGCTTGCCGAGTCGGCGGCCGCGCGAATCCATCACGAGTTGCGAATCACGCTGGACCCGGATAGCCATCGCCTCGAGGCCACGGATACGGTCAGCTTACCCGCGCAGCGTTCGTCCGGGGTGACGTTTCACCTGCATGCCGGCCTAGATCCGCACGTTCAGGAATCGGGGATGCAGCTACGCCGGCTTCGGCGGACGGGTATCAGCCAGACCTATGCATTGGAGGCCGAGGAGCCGGTGCGACGCTTCACTTTGTCCTACGGCGGTAAGATCTTCCATCCGATCGCTGCGGAGAGCGGCGAATATGCACGCAGCTTTCGCGGCTCGCCCGGCGTGATCGCCCCGGATGGGGTCTTCTTGGGCGGCGCGAGCGCCTGGTACCCGCAGGTGGATAGTGAGCTCGTCACCTTCTCGCTCGAGGTACGGTTGCCGCCGGGCTGGCGCTCGGTCAGCCAGGGGGCGCGTACGCGGTCTTCGGCCGCCGGCGAGCATCGCGCGGAGGCCTGGTCGATCGATCACCCCCAGGAGGAAATCTATCTGATCGCGGGTGAGTATACGGAATACCGCGAGCGGGCCGGCGAGGTGACGGCGAATGTCTTCTTGCGGCAGCCGGACGCCGCGCTTGCCGGCAAGTACCTCGATGCCACCGCGCGGTATATCGAGATGTACCGCAGGCTGATCGGTGCCTATCCCTATCAGAAGTTCGCATTGGTGGAGAACTTCTGGGAGACCGGCTATGGCATGCCCTCCTTTACCCTGCTCGGGCCCCGCGTCATTCGCTTTCCCTTCATCGTGCATTCCTCCTACCCGCACGAAATCTTGCATAACTGGTGGGGCAACGGGGTTTATGTCGATCCGTCCTCGGGAAACTGGTCCGAAGGGTTGACGAGCTACCTGGCCGATCATCTGCTCAAGGCGCAGCGCGGCGAGAGCGTCGCCTACCGGCGGGAGACGTTGCAGAAGTACACCGATTACGTGCGCGACGGCGGCGACTTCCCGTTGGCCGAGTTCCGCAGCCGCCACGGGGGCCGTTCCGAGGCCGTCGGCTACGGCAAGTCCATGATGCTCTTTCATATGCTGCGCGAGCGGCTCGGTGATGCGACCTTCATCAAGGGGCTGCGGGAATTTTATCGCGAGCACCGCTTTCAGCGTGCTGGCTTCGATGACTGGGCCGCCACGTTCACCAAAGTGAGCGGTCAGCCGTTAGGCTCGTTCTTCGAGCAATGGGTGAGGCGACCGGGCGCTCCCTCGCTGCGGGTCCGTGATGTTCGGGTAACGGCGGCGGACGACGGTTACCGGCTGACTGGGACGATCGAACAGACCCAGCCCGGGCCGGTTTTTCGGCTCGACGTACCGCTTGCCGTGCACCTGGAAGGCCGCGACGAGGCGTTTCAAACCCGTCTCCCCATGGCTGAGAAAACCCACCGGTTCACGTTTCGCTTGCCGGCTCGCCCCCTACGCCTGGACGTCGACTCTCAATTCGATCTCTTTCGCCGGCTCCATCCCGGGGAAGTTCCGCCGGCGCTCAGCCGCGCCTTCGGCGCCGAGCGGGTGCTGGTCGTGCTGCCTGACGACGCCCCCCAGGCGTTGCAGGAGGGGTATGCGGCACTCACCCGCACTTGGCAGCGCGGACGTAAGGAGCCGCTGGAGGTGACCACGGACGCGGCACTGGATGAGCTTCCCACGGATCGCTCGGTATGGCTGTTCGGATGGGAGAACCACTTCCGCCCAGTGCTGGATCGAGCACTCGAACAGGCACCTTTCAGCGCGGATAGCGAGCGTGCGAAGATCGCGGGCACCGAGCTGGAGCGGGACCGGCATTCGGTGGTGGCCGTCGCCCGTCGCGCCCAGCATCCCACTCATGCCTTGGCGTGGCTGGCGACCGAGGATGTCGCGGCCATGCCGGGGTTGGCCCGTAAGCTGCCTCACTATGGGCGGTACAGCTATTTGGGCTTCACGGGCTCGGAGCCCGAGAATATGGTCAAGGGCCGTTGGCCGGTCGTGGACTCGCCCCTCTCGGTTGCGCTCGATAAGGCACGCGGCGCCAGCACTGCCAAGCTGGCGCCGCGCGAGCCGCTCACGAGGCTGCCTTCTCCGTTCGAGCCACAACGCATGATGCGCGACATAAGGTATCTCGCCGATCCGAGCATGGCCGGGCGGGGATTGGGCACGCCGGCCCTCGATCGGGCGGCGCGCTACATCGCCGAACAATTGCAGGACGCCGGGCTCGAACCGGCCGGGCAGAACGAAAGCTATTACCGCCGCTGGACACGCCGGGTGGCTGGGCTCGGGGACAGCGTGACCCTGCGCAACGTTGTGGCTCGCCTGCCAGGTAGCCACCCGGAGCGCCCGAAGGTGATCGTGGGGGCGCATTATGATCATTTGGGGCGGGGTTGGCCGGATGTCCATCAGGGCGACGAGGGCAAGGTGCACCCCGGTGCCGATGACAATGCCAGCGGCATTGCAGTGATGCTGGAGCTTGCCCGCGTCCTGGGGGCTTCATGGCATCCCGCGCGCGACGTCGAATTCGTGGCGTTTACCGGCGAGGAAGCCGGCCAGCTCGGTTCGACTCACTACGTCGACGAACTCTCCGGGAGCCCCGAGAGCCGCCCCATGGCGATGATCAATCTGGATACGGTCGGCAGGCTCGACGGCGGCGAGCTCATCGTGCTCGCCACCGGCTCGGCCAGGGAGTGGTCGCCGATCTTCCAAGGCGCGGGTTTCGTGACGGGGGTCGCCATCAAGACCGTTCCGCACGCCATCGATTCGAGCGATCAAGGCCCTTTTCTGCGGGCCGGTATCCCTGCGGTGCAGCTCTTCACCGGAGCGCATGAGGACTATCATCGTCCCACGGATACCGTCGACAAGATCGATTCGACCGGTTTGCCCCGCATCGCCGCCGTGCTGAAAGAAGTGCTCGCGTATCTCGCCGACCGCGGCGAGTCGCTGCATGCCGGCGGGATATCCGCCACGCACTCGCCGCGCTCCGGCCATGGCAGGCGCGTGCAATTGGGCACCGTGCCGGATTTTGCATGGACAGGGCAAGGCGTGCGATTGTCGGGCATTACGCCCGATACACCGGCCGAAGCGGCGGGGCTGCGCGCCGGCGACATCATTATCCGGCTCAACGACACGGCTATCGAATCCCTGGCGGATTTCGCCCGTGTCCTGGACACCCTTGAACCGGGCAGCTCACTGGTCATTGAGGTGTTGCGCGATGACAGCTCGCGAACGGTCACGGCCCGAGTGGTGGAACGCTGATAAAAGAGGAGGTGGGGGAATGCGGACGATCAACGGCCTGGCGTTACGGCTGCTGGCCGCAGTACTCGGGACAGCCGCAGGCGTGGCCGTTGCCGGGCAAGCCACGGACCGGGATACGCCATCCGGGCAGACACTGCGCTATTCGGGTGAGAGCCGTTTCGAGGACATCCGTCAGCTCACCTTCGGCGGTCAGAATGCCGAGGCTTATTTTTCCTTCGACGGCACCGAGCTCATTTTCCAGTCGACCCGCGATGGCCGCGCCTGCGACGCCATTTATCGCATGGATACCCAAGGTCGCGACGTGCGCATGGTCTCATCCGGTAACGGCGCGACGACGTGCTCGTTCATCGCGCCGGACGGCGAGGCCATCATCTACGCTTCCACGCATCTCGCGGGCAAGCAGTGTCCGGCCGAGCCGGATCGCTCGCAGGGTTATGTATGGCCCTTGTATCCGAGCTACGACATTTTCCGTGCCGGCCCCGAGGGAGGGGATCCGGTCCGCTTGACCGACACGCCGGGCTACGACGCGGAAGGCGTCTATTCCCCCTCGGGGGAGAAGATCGTATTCACCTCGGTGCGCACCGGTGATCTGGAACTCTTCATGATGAATCCCGACGGCAGCGGCGTCGAGCAACTCACCGACCAGCCCGGCTACGATGGCGGGGCCTTTTTCTCCCGGGACGGGCAATGGCTGGTCTGGCGCGCCTCGCGCCCCCAAGGCAAGGCGCTCGAGGATTACCGGGATTTGCTTCAGCAGGGCTTGGTCCGGCCGGGCAAGCTGGAGATTTACGTCATGAAGCTGCACGAGCGCAAGCCGATTCAGCTCACGGACAACGGCGCGGCCAATTTCGCGCCGTATTGGCATCCGGACGGCAAGCACATCGTCTTCTCGTCCAACATGCGCGATCCGCAAGGCCGTAATTTCGACCTCTACCTGATGGATGTGGATACGCGCGACATCGAGCGGCTTACCTACTATCCGGGCTTCGATGGCTTCCCGATGTTTTCGCATGACGGCAAGAAGCTGGTATTCGCCTCGAATCGCAATGGCGAGGTCCCCGGTGAGACCAATGTGTTCATAGCGGATTGGAAGTCGCGGTAAGCAGCGCTGCGCGTGTCGCCCCAGCTTACCCCCAAAGCCGTGATCCTCGGCGTGCTGCTGGCGATGGTGATGGCGGCCGCCAACGCCTATCTCGGATTGTTCGCCGGCATGACCGTCTCCGCGTCCATCCCGGCCGCTGTCGTCTCAATGGGCATCCTGCGTTTGTTTCGCCACTCCAATATCTTGGAGAACAACATCGTACAGACGGGCGCATCCGCTGGAGAGTCGCTTGCCGCAGGCGTGATCTTTACGCTGCCGGCGCTGATCCTGATGCACCACTGGCACGACTTTCCTTACTGGTGGGTCGTCGGGGTCGCCGGTATTGGTGGGCTGCTTGGCGTGCTGTTCACGATTCCGCTGCGGCGCACGTTGATCGTCGATCAGGAATTGGCGTTCCCTGAAGGCGCGGCGACCGCGGAAGTGCTGAAGGTGGGCGACAAGCCGAAGGAAGGCCTGAAGACGCTCACAACCGCCGCGCTGCTCGGTGCAATGGTCAAATTCGCCACGACCGGTTTGCAGCTCTTCCCCGGTGTTGCGGCCGCCGGCGCGTATCTGGGCCGCCGTGCGGTGGGCTACGTCGGCTTTCACATTTCCCCGGCGCTGATTGGCGTGGGTTACATCGTCGGGCTGAATATCGCGGTACTGGTATTCCTCGGTGGCGCACTCTCATGGTTCGTCGCCATTCCGCTGTTCAGCGCGTATTTTCTCGGCACAGATTCGCATCTCGCGACGATGGCGGCAAGGCACCCGGCCGCGGTCGACCTCGCCCATGAAATCTGGTCGACCCAGGTTCGCTATCTCGGGGTCGGCGCCATGCTGCTCGGCGGTATCTGGGCATTGATTTCGCTGCGCGCCTCGCTTTTTGCCGGCATCAGGAGCGGTCTCAGCCAATATCGCGACGAGTGGCAAGCGCTCGCCAACCGGCCGGAAACCGAGAAAGACGTACCGATGAAATGGGTGCTCGTCGGAACCACGGCCTTCGTGGTGCCGGTATTCGTTTTGTTCCAGAAGATTACCGGAGCGCTTGCCGTCAGCCTGCCGATGACCGGCATCATGGTCCTTGCGGCGTTCTTGTTCTCCAGCGTCGGCGGCTACATGGCCGGCATCGTCGGTTCGTCGAACAACCCGATCTCCGGTATCACCATCGCGACGATCCTGTTCGCCGCACTGATGTTGCTGTGGCTGATGGGCGCGCAGTCGGCACTCGGCCCGGCCGCGGCAATCCTGATCGGCGCGGTGGTTTGCTCGGCCGCGGCGATCGCGGGCGATAACCTGCAGGATCTGAAAGCCGGCCATCTGATTGGCGCCACCGCCTGGAAGCTTCAGCTGATGCAGGGCATCGGCGTCATTTCGGCGGTGTTGGTCATGGCACCAATTTTGAATTTGCTGCTGCAGGCCTACGGCTTCGGTGCGGCGACACCCGCGTATCCGCAAGCGCTGCCGGCGCCGCAGGCAACCTTGATGGCTGCCGTGGCAACGGGCGTATTCGGCGCCGGCTTGCCATGGGCGATGGTCGGTATCGGCGCCGTTCTCGGCATGGCTGTCATCTTTTTCGATCAGTGGCTCAAGCACCGCAACTCGAGTTGGCGTGCACCAGTGCTTGCCGTCGCTGTCGGCATCTACCTGCCGTTGGAACTCTCGACAGCGATTTTTCTCGGTGGCCTGATCGCGGATTTTGCTCGTCGCTATGGCGAGAAACGCTATCGGGCCGAGCGCGTTGCAAAGGGGTTGCGTCTCGGCATGCTGTTCGCCGCCGGGCTCATCACCGGCGAAGCGCTGCTCGGCATCATCCTCGCTGTGCCGATCGTCGTCGCTCACGACGCCACCGTTGTTGCGCTGCCGCAGGCGTTTCGCCAGGGCGGTTGGCTGGGATTGATCGTGCTTGCCCTGATCTTGGCGGGGCTGGCGCGAGTTGTAATAGGTGGCGCGGGTAATGACGAGGCGGATTGAAGAAAAGTTCTTGGATTTATCTATTACGAAGGTGCCCTGAGTTCAGGCTTGGACATGCCGGCTATCTTGAACTGTGCTTGCGGGCGCTTCGCAGATAAAGCTCGGATAGGGGCTGGAACGGCATGACGGATTCGGCCGATGACGGCGGCAGGAGCCGCACGCGCGACCATCTGGCGAATGAGCGGACTTACCTCGCATGGCTGCGCACTGCCGCAAACGTCATGATCCTCGGTGTGGCCATCGCAAAGTTCGCCAACGGTACGACGCTGTTTTCCGTTGCCGCCGGCGGCGTTCTCATTTTTGTCGGTGCGGCCGGCCTTATTTATGGCACGCGTCGCTATCGCCGGGTCAACCGCGAGATCGAATCCGGCCGTTATCTTACCGGGAGCCGAGGCCGCGGTCCGGTGATAGCCTCGATAGTGTTAATCATTGCGGTGCTCGCCGCGCTCGCGCTACTGATCGTGCCTGAGGTAATGACGTCCACGTATGGCTAAAAATGAGCGTTCGTATTGTCTAATGAGGTGCATTTTCGGCCTAGGAGCGACGCCATGAGCAAGAATCCGACGATCAAGGACCGGCACAGCCCCGTTCGTGCGGCCGGTGAGGGCAAGGGGGTGTGGCTTGCCGCCTTGGAGCAGGGTGCGGATCTGCTGCAGACAGCTACGCCATTAAAAGAACTTTGACGTCTACGTCGTCGGCTTTCACTGTCCGAAAGGAGAGCCAGCGTCGCAAATGGAGGCTCATCACTTTTGCCAAGTGGTCAACGACGATCTGCTGCAGTGTGTGCTGTTCGACGGCAACACAAAGAATAGCAACCTCATCGGCATAGAGTATATCGTCTCGGAAAAACTGTTTAGCAGCCTGCCGGAGGACGAAAAGCCCTTCTGGCACCCGCATAACTACGAGATACTGTCCGGCCAGCTCGTGGCGCCCGGTTTACCCGACGTGGCGGAGAAGGCTTTTCTCAAGCGGCTGATGAACAGCTACGGCAAGACATGGCATACCTGGCACAGCGGACGGCACGACGGGAAGCCGGGCCATGCGCTCCCCCCTTGGTGCTCCGAAGTTGATGTGGTCGTTCAATCGCGACGGCGAGTGCGACGAAGCGCTCAGGCGTGACCGCGACGCGGTCATGGATATCGATACGGCGAAAAAGCGCACCGAGCGGCGGGCATTCGTCGAGCTTGCCCATCCGCAGCACGGGGTCGATGCAATGGCCGATGCCTTCACTGCAACGACGCCCATCCCGGGTGTCAAAGACGTCCACGACGTCACCGAGCGCTGAGAGGTACAGGAACGGCCTCAGGCTCCCAGGGAGACACCCTCGCTATGACCAGGGGAAAACAGGGGCATGCGGCGGGCTTGCAATACTTCGCGTAAGGCAAGCATCTCGGCAGTCCCGCATGCCTTGCCGCGCGATTCTGCGCTGCCAAGACATGCGGGACGTTGGCCGCTCGGTGCCTGTCATCCCAGGTTTTGAGCGGGGCCGAAGAACTCGAAGTGACGTCGCTGTTGCGGCACACCCATTTCCTTCAGCAAGCGCAGCACCTCACGCATGAACGGCACGGGCCCGAGGAAGTAAACCTCGCTGTCGGACATGAGATGTTGCGAGAGCACTTCCGCGTTCACCTGTCCGTAGACGTCGGCTTCATCGCCGCGATCCGCCTGATCGTAGAGATAGCACCGTTTGATATGGTCGTGTGTCTGAGCCAGCCGATCGACATGATCGCGAAACGCATGATGACTCTGCTTGAGGGCGGCATGCACGAAGCGCACAGGGCGCTGTGAGCCAGCCAGGGCGTTGAGCATGGCGATGGCGGGGGTGATGCCGACGCCGCCGGTCAGCAGGACGACGGGGTGGTCCCCCTCGCGCAGCGTGAAATTGCCGCTCGGCGCGTAGATATCGAGCGTGTCACCGACGGCGACCCGGTCATGCAGATGACCCGAAACCCGGCCGTCCTGCTCGCGCTTCACCGAGATCCGGTAGTACTGGCCATTGGGCGCGTCGGAGAGTGAATAATTGCGCCGCATCGGCTCGCCGTCGACGGTAACATCCACGCCGATGTATTGGCCGGCGGTAAAGTCCATGATCGCTTCGCCGTCCACGGGCTCGAGATAAAAGGAGGTGATGACCGCGCTTTCCGGTTGCTTGCGCACGACCCGGAACGTCCGCAGGCCCCGCCAGCCGCCGGGTTGCTCCTCGCGAGTGCGATAGACGGCTTCCTCGCGTTCGATGAGCAGATTGGCGAGTTGCCAGTATGCGGCTTCCCAGCTTTCAGCCAGTTCCGGCGTGAGCGCATCGCCGAGGACCTCGGCCAGCGCCTGCAGCAAGCAGCTGCCGACGATGGGGTAGTGTTCGGGAAGAATATTCAAGGAGGCATGCTTGTTGACGATCAGATCGATCGTCCCGTTGAGTTCCTCGGGCCGCTCGATGTGGCGTGCGTAGGCCAGAATTGCATCGGCGAGCGCGCGTTGCTGCGCGCCGTCGCTTTGATGGGTCTGATTGAACAGGGCGCGCACCTGGGGGTGGTCGCGAAACAGGATGTGATAGAAATGGCTTGTCACGGCCTGTCCATGCTCGGCCAACGCCGGTATGGACGCTTTGATCAGTTGCCTTTGTTGCTCGCTCAGCGGCATGCCTAAACCCCCCTTTGACGACTTGGTGGATGTCGTGGATGTCAGTGAGTTGCCCATACCGGCGCTGCTGTGCGCATCGCCGACGAAGTTTCAGCCGAGCGCACCATAAAAGAAATATATAATATATCTCTTTAAATGCAAAGCGGTGCGCGGCATCGTCTGGAAACGGCTGAAGCGCCCACGGAACTCACTGGGAGAAGTTAGAAATTATTGCCCAGGATTATGATTTTATGGAAAAAAGTTAATCATTGGCGGCTCTGCTAGGCGAATCGCCAAGTCTATGATATGGTCACGACGGTGATTGGAGCGGCCGCCAGCCGGCGGCATTTTTGCGGGCGATACCCCGAATCGGTATTAGCGCGATGTCCTCAGTAGCCGAGTTTCTCCGCCCTTGGGAGCCCTCCCTCGCGATCCAGCTGTTGTGTGCCCTTGCCATCGGGCTTTATACCGCTGGGCTGGTTCGAGGGGCCCGCAACGGTCAGCGTGAGGGATTCTGGAAGCCGCTCGCGTTTTTGCTCGGCGTCGCGCTGATGTATTTCGTCACGCAGACCCGGTACGATTACCTCTCGCAGCACATGTTCTTCATTCACCGGCTTCAGCACCTGGTGCTGCATCACTGGGGACCGTTCCTGATCGCGTTATCCGCCCCGGCGTTGGTGCTTGGCCGCGGCGTGCCGGATGTCCTGCGACGGCAGACCGCACGCCACGCGGGGTTTTTACGCCCGATGCTGCTCCCGGTGCGGGCAGTCTACCGTATCGTGCAGCAACCTGTAATCGCCACGTTGCTGTTCGTGGGTCTGATTTTCTTCTGGTTGATGCCCGCGATACATTTCGATGCCATGCTGAGCGCAAAGCGCTACGCTCTGATGAACTGGAGCATGGCGGTCGATGGCTTGCTGTTTTGGTGGCTGATCCTCAATCGCTCGCCGCAGGGGCTGACACCGCACCTGAGTTATGGCCGTCGCATCCTGATCCTGGCGCTGATCATGCCGCCGCAAAGCGTTCTCGGTGCCTACATCGCGCTGAGTGAAAAGGACCTTTTCGATGTCTACGCCGTGTGTGGCCGGGCTTGGCCGGTTACTCCGATGCTTGATCAACAGTTGGGCGGGCTGATCACTTGGATCCCCTCCGCCATGATGAGCGTCGTGGCCGGGCTCATTCTGCTCGGCTACATGTTTCGCGAGAACCGGACCCGCGCGGCCGCCAAGAGTGCACCCGTGACCGAGTTCTCGGCGAGCCGTCCCCTTATCGCAGATCAAAACCCTATTTGAATCCATCATGATTCATGAGCGTCGTCATATCCTCTTGAGTCTCTGTCTTTGTCTGCTGCTCGTCGGCTGCTGGGAGGATGGCGACTGGCAGACCAAAGACATTGCCGGGCTGATGCCACCGCTGCATTTTACTCTGACGCAGGACAGCGGCACGGAGGTTCAGGCAACGGACTTCCGGGGCTATATCACGCTGGTCTACTTCGGCTATACCCATTGCCCGGACGTCTGCCCGACTACGCTGGCCAAGCTCAATGCCGCCATTGCGCGCCTTGCGGAGGCTCGCGATGTCCGAGTGCTGTTCGTAAGCGTCGATCCCAAACGCGATGGGATTGAGCGTTTGCGAACTTATACGGCCTCGTTCGGTCCGCAGTTCGTCGGCTTGCGGGGCGATGACGAGGAGCTGAGCGAGCTGACCAAACGCTATCGCATTACCTACGGTTACGGTAAGCCGGATGACAGCGGCGACTATGAGGTCTCCCATAGCAGCGCGGTTTTCATTTTCGACCGGGCGGGAGAGGCACGCCTCATGGTGCGCAGCGGCGATGGCGTGGATGCCATCGCGACGGACCTCAAACGATTGCACGCCGAAGAAGCCTGACCCGACGCCGCTCGCGATCCCGCGGTCGGCCACTGCACAGGCCGGCAAACCCGGTGCAGCCGCATCACAAAAAGAGCCGCAGGTGGCGGTCAGTCGAAGAGATCCTTGTCCGTGACCGCGCCGATGCTCGCCGAGGATACCAGCCTGGCATACTTCGCGAGCACGCCACGCCGGTAACGCGGAGGGGGCGAGCGCCATGCGCTTCGACGCGCCCCCAGTTCCGTCTCGGAGATGTTGAGCGTCAGTCGGTTGTGATCGGCGTCGATTGTGATCTCATCCCCATCCTCCACCAAGGCGATCGTGCCGCCTACCGCCGCTTCGGGGGCGACATGGCCGACCACCATGCCGTAGGTGCCGCCCGAAAAACGCCCGTCAGTGATGAGGCCCACGGCATCGCCCAGCCCCTTGCCGATGATCGCCGAGGTCGGCGCCAGCATTTCTCGCATACCGGGTCCGCCCTTGGGGCCCTCGTATCGGATTACGACGATATCGCCCGCCACGATTCGCTCTGCCAGGATGGCCTCCAGCGCGCTCTCCTCGGAGTCGAAAACGCGCGCCGGCCCCGTGATCCGGCGCTGCTTGATGCCGGTCACCTTGGCGACAGCCCCTTCCTCGGCCAGATTGCCGCGCAGAATGGCCAGATGGCCTTGCGGGTACAGCGGCTTATCGAAAGGCCGGATGATCTCCTGGTCCGCCGGCGGTTCCGTGGGTATGTCGGCCAGCAGCTCCGCAATGGAGTCTCCGGAAATCGTCAGGCAGCTGCCATGCAGCAAGCCGTTGGCTAACAGGATCTTCATGACCTGCGGCGTGCCGCCGACCTCATGAAACTGGCTGGTCACGAAGCGTCCGGAGGGCTTGAGCTCGCACAAAACGGGCACTTGACGCCGGATCGTTTCGACATCGTCGATGCTGAAGTCGACCTCCGCGGCATTGGCAATCGCCAGCAGATGCAACACGGCGTTGGTCGAGCCTCCCAGCGCCATGACCACCGCGAATGCGTTTTCGAACGCTTGGCGGGTCATGATGTGGCGTGGCAGGCGCTGCGCGCGAATCGCCTCGAGCAGGACCTCGCCCGAGCGGCGCGCGCTCTGTGCTTTCCGCGGATCTTCCGCGCACAGGGTGGAGGAGCCCATCAGGCTCATGCCCAACGCCTCGAAAGCGCTGGACATGGTGTTGGCGGTGTACATGCCTCCGCAGGAACCGGCCCCGGGGCAGGCGTTACGCTCCACGCCCTGCAGCTCCTCGGCCGAGAGCTTGCCCGCCGAGTACTGACCAACCGCCTCGAAAGCGCTGACGATGGTCAGTTCCTGTCCCTTGTAGTGGCCCGGCTTGATGGTGCCGCCGTAGACGAAGATCGCCGGGATGTTCATGCGCGCGATGGCGATCATGGCCCCGGGCATGTTCTTGTCGCAGCCGCCGGTGGCGAGCATGCCGTCGAGGCACTGGCCGTTGCCCACCGTTTCGATGGCATCGGCGATGACCTCCCGCGAGACCAGCGAGTATTTCATCCCTTCCGTGCCCATGGATATGCCGTCGGCGACGGTGATGGTGCCGAAGGTGACCGGCATGGCGCCGGCGGCGCGCAGCGCCTGCTCGGCTTCGCCCGCCAATCGGCCGATACCCACGTTGCAGGGTGTAATGGTGCTGTGCGCGTTGCCCACGCCGACGATGGGTTTGTCGAAATCGGCGTCGTCGAAGCCGACGGCGCGAAGCATGGCCCGGTTGGGTGTGCGGGCGACGCCTTGGGTGATCACGCGGCTGCGGCGATTGTCGGCCATCACGTCTCCTTGAGTATCTCGGCTGATCGATCGGGAGCAAAGGCGCAAGCGATAACCTTATCAAGCCATGGTTGCGTCATGTTGCGCGAGAGCCGCACGGCGGAGCGGGGAGGAAGTGCGCTCGGCCCGCCTTCGAGCCATCACGGCAGGCGAGATTCCTACGACGCTCGTTTTTTCGTGCCCGCCGACCCGGCATGCCCGATTGCTGCGGGCTGACCGGTATCGCGAGCCACTCGACCCACGGCTGAGCTGTCATATGTTACTGGTTTTTTCACCCGCGCAGCAGTCGCGCCGGTGCAGTAACCGCCCGACTTCAAATTATGTCGAGTACGTCGAGGCAGCCCGAATGTCTCTCGTGCTTTTCTAAAATTTTTAGCTAACTTGCTTAGCTGCTTCGGAAATCGAGAGTATCCACAGAATCTGTGGATAACCTTGTGGACGTACTGGGGGAACACCGGCCTAAGCGGCACTCTGAAAGGCTTCCCGTTAGTTCGGCCAAAGTTTCATCAATCTGAAAAATACCTTATGAAACAATATCTTGTTTTTACCTCTGGCGCGCGAGGGAGGGTGAGCACCGACCTGACTCGCCACGTCGAGGGGACTGTGCATAACTCGTTTTGTCAAGTTAACCGGAACACAAATCATTGCATCAACGCGCCGACATGGCGAGCGACACAGCGTGCCAGTGCCTGCAGGTTATAGCCGCCCTCCAGGGTGGAAACGATGCGTCCGTTGCAGCATTCATCGGCAAGCGCGACCAACTCCTCGGTTGCCCACTGATAATCCTCATCCGTGAAGGCGAGCTCGCCGAGCGGGTCGGATTGGTGGGCATCGAAGCCCGCCGAGATCAGGATCAGGTCGGGACGAAACGCTGCCAGCGCGGTTAGCACCTCTTCGCGGAAGTGCTTGCGGAACGTCTCGGAGCCCGCTCCTGGGGGCAGAGGAATGTTTAATAGGTTGCCGGGACGATTCTCTTCCCGGAACCCGGTGTTGGGAAACAGCGGATGCTGGTGAGTCGAGGCGTAGAGAAAGCCCTCGCGTCCGGCGAGCATGGCCTGAGTGCCGTTGCCGTGGTGAAGATCGAAGTCGACGACGGCGATATTGCGGGCCGAGTGAATCGCGCGCGCATGCATCGCGCCGACGGCGACGCTGTTGAAAAGGCAAAATCCCATCGCCCGCGCCGGCTCGGCATGGTGGCCGGGTGGGCGCACGGCGCAAAACACTCGCCTGGCTTGGCCACCCATCACCGCATCCACGGCTTGCCTCACTGCTCCGGCCGCCCGTAGCGCCGCTTCACCGGAACCGGGACTGATCATGGTGTCGGGATCGAGGGAGCGCCACCCCGAGTTGGGAATCATGGAGAGTATGAGTTCCACGTAGCGCGGGGTATGGACTCGCGCAATCTCTTCGGTCGTGGCCTTTTCGGCTTCCTGCCGGACCAGCGCGGAAAAATCGGGCGTGTCGAGCGCCGCCGCGATCGCCCGTAGCCGCTCGGCGCATTCGGGGTGACCGTAGCCGGTGTCGTGCTGCAGACAAGCGGGATGGGTGATGAGCCAGGTGGTCATGGCGTCTTTCGCTCCTGCCGGGGCGGATCGCGATTGCCCCGAGCCGTTCGCTGGAAAACCGGGTTTCTTGTCGTCGCCGCGGCGGCCCTCGGACGCGCCGTGAACCCTCAGCCGCGGCAAAAGCGGTAGATTGCGATCTCCGCGAGTAGGTTCGGTAACGCGCCCGCGATGATTGGGCGGCGCAGATCGTGTGACAGGACGGCGCGTTCCAGTATGCGAATGCCCTTTTGCTGACAGAGCTCCTCGAAGTCTCTGATCGAGCACAAGTGGATGTTCGGCGTCTCGTACCAGGTATAGGAAAGGGCTCCGCTCATCGGCATTCGGCCTCGCACGGCCAGGTAATAGCGCAGTCGCCAAAAGGCGAAATTGGGAAAGGTAACGATGCCTATGCGACCGACCCGCAGTATCTCGTCAAGCAGCAGATCGGGGCGGCGCACCGCCTGCAGCGTCTGGGTCATCACCACGTAGTCAAACGACTCGGCATCGAAGTCCGACAGGCCCTGATCGAGGTCGGTCTGAATGACGTTCACGCCGTTGCTGATGCAGCGGACGATTTTTTCGGCATCAATCTCCAATCCATAGCCAGTGACCGAGCGCCCGTCCTGGAGGTGGCGCAGCAACCTGCCGTCGCCGCAGCCGAGGTCGAGCACCCGGGAGTGGGGCTTGATCCAGTTCGCGACGACTTGCAGGTCGGCCCGAAGCCCGCTCACACCCCAAGCTCCGCAGCCACCTTGTTCATGTAAGTGCGGAAAACGTCGATGTACTGAGCCACCGGCATCAGGAACGCGTCGTGCCCGTGATCGGCTTGGATCTCGGCATAACTGACCTCTTTGTTGCCGTCCAGCAAGGCGCGAACGATCTCGCGTGAACGCGCCGGCGAGAAGCGCCAATCGCTCGTGAAGGCAACGACGAGGAAGTGCGCGGTGACGCCGGCCAGCGCCTTGGCCAAATCACCGCCGCAGGCCGCAGTGGGATCGAAATAGTCCAACGCCTTCGTCATCAGCAGGTAGGTGTTGGCGTCGAAGCGATTGACGAATGACTCGCCCTGGTAGCGCAGGTAACTCTCGACCTCGAACTCGACGCCGTAGTGGAAATCGAAATCATCTTTGCCGCGGCGCAATTCACGACCGAACTTCGCCCGCATCGACTCATCCGAGAGGTAGGTGATGTGGCCGAGCATTCGTGCCAGCATCAGTCCCCGGCGGGGTACGGCCTGTTGGCTCTGATAACGCCCGCCATGGAAGTCCGGGTCACAGCGGATGGCCTGCCGGGCCACTTCGTTGAAAGCGATGTTTTGCGCGGACAAGCGCGGTGCGGCAGCAATCAGCACCGCATGGCGCAGCCGCTGCGGATACTCGATGGCCCACTGCAATGCCTGCATGGCGCCGAGACTGCCACCGGCCACCGCCGCCCAAGCCTCGATCCCCAGGTGGTCGGCCAGCCGCGCCTGACTGTGGACCCAATCCTGCACCGTGACGATGGGGAAGTCCGCACCGTATGGTTCCCCGGTTTCCGGATTGATGCTGGTCGGGCCTGTGGAGCCGTGACAACCGCCCAGATTATTACAGCAGACAACGAAGAATCGATTGGTGTCGATCGGCTTTCCCGGACCGATACAAACCTCCCACCAGCCGGGCTTGCGGTCCGTTGGGCTATGGTAACCGGCAGCGTGGTGCGTTCCGGACAGCGCATGGCAGATCAGTATCGCGTTACTGCGATCCGCATTCGGTGTTCCATAGGCCTCGTAGACGAGCTCATAGCCCGGTAGGCTACGCCCGCACTCCAGCGCCAACGCCGTATCGAAGCGGGCGCGTTTCGGCTCGATCAAACCGACCGAATCTGGCGGAATCGATTCCGGCATCGTCTCCGCTGCCATGAGTGAAGGATAGGGAGGAAAACGAGAAATGATAACAGAGCGCCGGGATGACGCAAACGCGAGCCTCGTGCGCGCTCTCTGCGATGCGGCGGTTGGCCATTCGCTTCCGAGCACGGCGTGCGAAGAAAACGCCGAGAGCGCTAATCCGCCATAGGTAACAGTAACGATTAACCGATTTTGCCTCCGCCCTTTTTGGTCACCACCACGACCGCGGGGCGTGGCGGCATGTCCGGACGGAAGTCGGGCCAGCGGGTGGAGGGGTCCTCGAACGTGGACTTGCGAGCGAACGCCGGCCACTCTTCACCGGCCTCGGCCGGGTGCTGAACGGCCAGAAACAACGTTTCATCATCCGGGCTGAATGCCGGGCCACAGAGCTCCGCGCCCACGGGCCCGCGGAAGAAATGCCGCGGCAACCCCCGCCGTTCCCCGTCGGTCTCGATCGCCCAGATGCCGTCGCTGCGCCCGGTCGCCATGGCACTGTTGCCGTCGGTGGCCACCCAGAGGCGACCGCGCGCGTCGACCGCGCAGTTGTCCGGGCCGGCGAACCAGCCATCAGCGCTGATTTTCGGATGCCATCGCGCGCCGCTGTGCGGCTGGGTCGGATCCCCGCAGGCCACCAATAAATCCCATCTGCCGCGAGTGCTCCCGTGATCGCCGTTCTCCGGAATAAGCTCGACGATGTGTCCAGAGAGGTTGGGCCCGCGGGGATTCATGCTATTGGTATCGTCCGGCTCACGCAGTGCATTGTTGGTGAGCATGACGTAGACCGTGCCGGTTTTCGGATTGGCCTCGACATCCTCAGGTCTGTCCATTGGCGTGGCGCTCAATAGGTCGGCGGCACGGCGCGCCTCGATGACCACGTCGGCCTGGCTGTGAAAGCCGTTGCCGGGAGTCAAAGCCTCCGTCCCGAATACCAGGGGCAACCACACGAACGTCCCGTCGTCGCTGAGCTTCGCGACGAAGAGCGTGCCGCTGTCGAGCAGATTGCGGTTGGCCGCGCGGTTGTGCGGATCGAAACGCTCGCGGCTGACGAACTTGTAGACGTACTCGAAGCACTGATCATCGCCCATGTAGACGACGACCCGATTATCCGCATTGAGCACCGTTGCGGCGCCCTCATGCTTGAAGCGCCCCAGTGCCGTGCGTTTGACCGGCGTGGCGCGCGGATCGTAGTGATCCACCTCCACGATCCAGCCGAAGCGGTTGGGCTCATTGGGTTCGTGGCCGACATCGAAGCGTTGGTGGTAGCGATGCCACCCATACGCGCCGCCGGGCACGGCGTAGCGGCTGTGATTGCGCTGCTCGGGGTGTTCCTCCGGTAGGCGCCCGCCAAAATAGTAGTGGAAATTCTCCTCGGCAAGGAGATAGGTGCCCCAAGGGGTAATGCCGCCGCCACAGTTGTGCAATGTCCCCTTTACCTGCCGGGCGCCGGGATCTGCGGTGGTCCTGAGGCGGGCGTGGCCGGCGGCGGGGCCGGATAGCCCGATGGCGGTGCGCCGCGACGAGATCCGACGATTGAAGCGGCTGGTGGACACGCAGCGCCATTTCCCATCCGCGCCACGGCGCACCTCCACGATGCTCGCCCCATGGGCGGCCATCTCGATCTCGACCGTCTCTGCCGTATCTCGCGCGTAGCTTGGGAACATGAGCTCAGCGTTGGTGTACTCATGATTGATGCAGAGCAATCCATGGCGGGCGTTGGCGCTACCGAGCGGCAGTACGAGGTAGCCGATGTAGTCGTTGTTGTAGCCGAATTGCCTTTCCTGGGCGTCGGCGGATTGTCGCATCGGATCGAAAGCCGGCGCGCCGGGCACCACTGGATCGCCCCAGCGGATGAGGACATCGGCGTCATATCCGTCGGCGACGTGGTGAGTCGCATCGACACTTGCCTCGAGCTCCGAAAAGCCGAAGCGCGCCGCCGCGGTATCCGGCTCGCCAGCGCGTGCACGCGCGCACAGCGCCGGGCTTATCTTCAGCGCGCCGGCGGCCGCTGAAACCGCCAGTGTGCCCATGAGGAATTCCCGGCGGCCCATGCGCCGGTTGACGAGATCACCGAAAGTCGGGCGCTCGCTCGGGTTGCTCGGTACGTCCTCCGAGCACTCGAGCCTCTTGTCGCGTCGTTGGGGCTTATTGAGTGAGTTCTTCATGGCTAGTGATCCGGACCGAATGGCGGGCGTCATCGATCTGCCCATCCCATTATCGACCGCAATCATGACACCGATATGGCAGGCAGATGGCGTGAAGGTTGCAGCCTTCGCGGAGACGCGCCGCCTCACGAAATTCACCCCGCTTGCGGATACGCGGCCGGCACCGGATTGTGCCCGTAAATGAGGCAGTATCGATCGCTGTCGATGGGCTTTCCCGAACGGATGCCCGCCTCCGATCGGGCGGGTCCGCGTTGCGCTTTGCCATCATAACCGACGTCACGGTGTGTTGCGGATAACGCGTGACGGACCAATATCGCGTTTCTGCGCTTCCCATTGGGTTTTTCGGTCAGTCACGTCGAAAAGCGCGTAGCCGGGGACGCTGCGCCCGCACCGCCAACGCCTTATCGGAACGGGCGGACTGTGGCCCGACCGACCCGGGCGAGTCTGGCGCAAGCGCTGGGAAAAATCCTCTCAATAGCAGCCGTCAGGGCGTGTCATCGGATGGGCTTTGGCGTGTTGCGCACCTGGCCGCGCGTGCCAGCAGCAACCTGCGCTCGCGGGCGTTACGGGTGAGCGCGGCGGCGCGTTCGAACTCCGCGCGCGCCTCCGGTAGCCGTTCGAGCTTGGTCAGCAGGTCGCCGCGTACGCTTGGCAGCAGGTGGTAGCGCGCCAGAGCGGGTTCCTCCCGCAAGCCATCGACCAGTTCCAACCCGGCGGCGGGTCCGAAGGCCATGCCGACCGCGACGGCGCGGTTGAGCGCGACGACCGGCGATGGCGCGATTGCCGCGAGCGCGTCGTAGAGCGCCGCGATGCGCGCCCAATCGGTGGCATCGGCCGTGGCGGCGCGGGCGTGGCAGGCGGCGATCGCGGCCTGCAGGGCATAGGGTCCGAGTGCGCCGGGCAGCCGCTCGGCCCGCCGGAGCGCGGCCAGGCCGCGACGGATCAGCAGCCGATCCCAGCGGCCACGGTCCTGGTCGAGCAACAGCACGGGCTCACCCTGGGCATCGACGCGGGCGTGCAGGCGCGAAGCCTGGATCTCCATGAGTGCCGCGAGGCCATGAACTTCAGGTTCTTCAGGCAGCAGCCCGGCCAATATTCGGCCCAGTCGCAGCGCCTCATCGCAGAGTTCGGGACGTACCCAGTCGTCACCGGCGGTGGCGGCATAGCCTTCGTTGAAAATCAGGTAAATGACTTCAAGGACCGATGCGAGTCGCGGTGCGAGCTCCGTGCCTCGTGGCACCTCGTAGGGCACGTGCGCCTCGGCTAGTGTTCGCTTGGCGCGCACGATGCGCTGCGCGATCGTCGCTTCGGGCTTGAGGTAGGCCCGGGCGATCGCTTCAGTGCGCAAGCCGCCGACGATCTTCAGCGTCAGCGCCGCGCGCCCCTGCGACGACAATACCGGATGGCATGCCGTGAAGATCAGCCGCAGGACATCGTCGCCGATGTCATCGTCGAGCGCGGCATCGAGCTGCTCGGTGAGCGCCTGCTCGGCCAGGGTGCAGCGGATAGCCAGCTCCCGGGCCAGCTCGGTATGCTTGGGGTCGGCCATCGAGCGGTGGCGCAAGTGATCGAGCGCGCGGCGTTTGGCCGTGGTCGTCAGCCAGGCGCCGGGATTGTCAGGGATGCCGGCGTCCGGCCAACTCTCCAGCGCGGTGACCAGGGCATCCTGGGCGAAATCCTCGGCTTGCCCCAGGTCCCGGGTCAAACGCGCGACAGCAGCCACGACCCTGGCCGACTCGATGTGCCAGATCGCCTCGACGACCGCCGCGACCCGTCGGTCTTTCACGGCCTGCCCACGGACGCTCCCGTGCGGTACGGCGCTTTCCGGGGCGGTCCGGGCCTCACGGAAATTATGGCGGCGACCATGCAGCCGGTGGCCGCGGCGAGGTTGATCTGCGCATCGAAGCGAGGTCCGGCTCGAGTCGCAGAGGCGAGCGCGGCCCGCAGAGCCGTCCGATCGACCAAGAATCGCCCGGCCATGGGAGTTTCCTCAACTCGCCAGGTGGGAGGTCCTGGCGGCCGCCTGGATCTCTTCCGAGCCGACGTCGCGAATGTGGGTGGCCACCGACCACTCATGGCCGAAGGGGTCGACGAGCTTGCCGTAGCGATCGCCCCAGAACATGTCCTCGACCGGCAGGGTGACCCGGGCGCCGGCCGCCACGGCCTGCGCGATCGCGGCGTCGACATCGTCCACGTACAGGTGCACGGTGACTGGCGAGGCGTTCAGCGCGAGCGGGCTCAGCAGGCCCCAGTCCGGATTCTCGTCGACCAGCATCAGCGCCGAATCACCGATGCGCAGGTGCCCGTGCATGAGCTTGCCGTCGGCCGCCTGCACACGCCCGCCCTCGGTGGCTCCGAAGGCACTGATGTAAAAATCCATTGCCGCGTTTGCGTCACGACAAACGAGATGCGGGGTGAGGCTGTGCATCCCCAGCGGGATCGCCTTGACCTTGGCGTTCATGGAACTCTCCTATCCTTCCAGCGATTGTGGTGGCAAGCCCCGCTGGCCGCGCGTGGACCGCACCGGCGAGTTGAGTCGTGCCGGGAAAGCTTCAGTTTACATAGCAGGGGGCGCATTCCCGCACTTCGACACTCGCGAAACGTGCCGCCGGACACTGTCCGGCGATCGCGATGGCCTCCTCCCGGTCGGCGCATTCGATCAGGAAGAAACCCCCGACCATTTCCTTTGATTCGGCGAAGGGACCATCGCGCACTACCGGGCTGCCGTCGCGCTGTTGCAGTCTTACGCTGTGTTTGTCGGGTCGCAACGAGCTACTGGCCAAAAGCTGGCCGCGCGCGGTGAGGTCTTCCCCGAAGCGGACCATTTCGTCATACAGCGCCCGGCCCTCGTCTTCGCTGCGGGACTCGCGCTGATCACGCTCCTCGACGATCATGAGCAGGTAGTTCATCGGCTGCCTCCCTTGTAGTAGTTTGGATCTGCACAGGCAACCGTTTCACCCTCGGGGCGAGGGCTCGCTGCCCACGCCGAGCGACTTGAAGCGATCCACTGCCTCTGATTCGCCGAAGTCCTCGAGCTCAAACAATTGACGGACCTCGATCTCGGCCTCGCCACCGTCCACCGCCGGATTCGGAAAGCGTCGCACCCATTCCACCGCCTCTTCGCGGCTGTTGACCTGAATGAGCGTATAGCCGGCAATGAGCTCCTTGGATTCCATGAATGGGCCGTCGATGACAGTGCGCTCCCCGCCCGCATAGCGCACCCGCCAACCGGTCGCGCTGGGCTTAAGCCCGGAGCCGTCGAGCAATACGCCGGCTTTGGCCAGTGCCTCATGATAGTCGGCCATTTGGGCCAGCAGCGCCCTGCCCGGCATGACACCGGCCTCCGAGTCTTTGGTCGCCTTGACGATGATCATGTACCGCATGCGTTTTTCCTCGAAGCGGCCGGGCGCGATGCCCGGCTTGAGTGTGGCCACGGCTGACGAGGCCGTGAATCGACCATTGAGGCCGGTGCCGTGCTCGAGTCTGCCCATTCGTCTGAGCCCACTCGATGGCCGCGGCCTCTCGGGCGGGCGCTCATCGCTCGACGATGACTTCAAAACCGCCATAGATCAGACGTTTGCCGTCAAATGGCATGGGGTTGGACTCGGGCTGCATCCGCGGGTCGGACATGATTTTCTCCATGCCTTGATTCCTGATTTCGCGTGATGGCCAAGTGATCCAGCCGAAAACCACGGTTTCGTTCGGCTCGCACCTCACCGCCATCGGAAACGAGGTCACCCTACCTTCGGGTACGTCGTCTCCCCAGCACTCGACCACCTGCAACGCGCCATATTCCTTGAACACAGCCGCCGCTTGCTCGGCGTGATCGATAAATTGGGCTTTGTTTTCAATAGGCACCGCAGCAACGATTCCGTCGACGTAAGGCATCCGTTCTCTCCTCATTTGCCTGTACAGGTGGGATATTCCTACGACGAACGACGTCGGCGCGAATCGACAACCGCTTCGGGTTTTTTTCGTCCCGTGGCCATTCAGCTCGATTCATGAGCGAGCCGCCGGGCCGGACGGTGGCCCAGGTCACCTCGCGGGTGCGGTGATGGCGAGCGGGGCGGTGACGGCGGAGAAATTCCCCGCGTTTATCCTCATGCCATCGATCCGCGATCCGCCCGCCGCGCGCTCCAGTGCGGCGATGTCGATTTTTTGCATCGGCATCATGGCCTGCATCACGCGGCCGGCGGTATCCGGATTCGGATCGGATAGCAGCTCGAGCAGCCGTCTCGGCACGATCTGCCAGGAGAGGCCGTAGCGGTCCTTCAGCCAGCCGCATTGCTGCGCTGCCGGATCGCCGCCTTCGCCCAGGCGCTCCCAGTAATAATCGACCTCGTCCTGCGTTGCACAGTCCACGACGAAGGACACCGCCTCGGTGAACTTGAACATCGGCCCACCATTCAGCGCGGTAAACCTCTGACCGTCGAGCTCGAACGCCACGGTCATCACCGTGCCCGGGGGGTGGCCGTGGCGTTCGCTGCCGGCCTCGCTATAACGAAGCACCCGGGTGATACGCGAATTCGGAAACACCGAGACGTAGAACTCCGCGGCTTGCTCGGCCTGACCGTCGAACCACAGAAATGGCGTGATCTTTCGCATAATGCCTCCGGATAGAAAATCGCCTGCCCGTCACGCGGCATATCGGCGCGTTTCGTACGGCGGACCCGGCGGTATTGCCCATCGGATCGACGGTTGGCCCCGTCAGTCTCTGCTTTATGGGCGCAGATCGAGCAATGCCATCTCGCTGCCATCCATTGCGAAAGGCACGGAATTGTGCATGTGGGTGATGCGCCAGTGGCCATTGTCTCGACGAAAACAAGCGCTCGCGCGGTACCAGAGATCGACCTCCCGGCCGTTATTCTTGACCCCGCTCATGTGCTGCAGACCGTAGGCATAGGCGATTTCTTTGCCGACCGCCACGTGCAGATCATGGGACTGGACGATGATCGGCGTCTTCCAGCTGCCGAACCATTCCTGCAGCCCGCCGGGATCGCGGCTCTCGCGCGGCCCCAGCCGCAGCGGAGGCGTGAGCTCGAAAATAACGGCATCGTCGGCAAGCAGAGCAATCACGGCGGTCGCATCCTTGTTGCGGATCGCGCGCACGATGTCATTGACCAGGGCGCGAATCTGCGTTTCCTCTTCGGTCATTTCGATCTCCTTCAAACCAGGTTCGCCCATGGCCGCTTGGGCGGCCGGCCGAGAATGACAGCGACAAAATAGTACGTCGTTTGCAGGGCACACCAATCGACGATGAACGGAGAATCCAAGGACGGATTGCCTGAGTGGGGTCATGCGGCGAAATGGGTCACGGAATACCCGTGCGGTTGCGCCGCAGGCGATGGTTGCGCAAGGCTCGGTGTCGGTTCCGCCGGCAGACGAGCCCGTGGCGATCGGCTCGGCGTGGTTGCGGACTGCGCCTGCGCTCCGAGCGCGGACGCCGAAAACGCCTTCTCGGACACGTGTACGGTGCGGCCTACCATGGATTGGCAGACGCTGCGGGCCGCGAGCGAGATGCGCCGCGGTGAAACGGGCGTGTTGACAGACATAGGCCCCGTTTGAGCGAACTGCGTGTCCGCCGGCTTGTGGCCGTGACGCTCTCAGTCAATCAAGCCCATTGCCAGTACTTTTTCGGGATCTGCACCGTGAACCACGATGCGTTTGTTGCGGCTCCTCTTGCCGCCCGCCACATTTACCTGGGAGCGAGTGACACCGAAAGCGCGGCCAAGGAACACCCGTAAGTGTTCATTGGCCTTGCCGCCCACCGGCGGGGCCGTGATCCGTAGCCGCAGTCGCCCATCCGCTTCCACTTTGAGCTCGTCTCGCGCGGCGCGGGGCTGTACGCGTACGGCCAGGATCAGATCGGTGCCTTGCCAGTGCCAACCGACCATCGATGTAAGCGTCAAAGGACTCTAGAAATAAGGTGGAGCGAGCTGGTTGAGCGGCGGCAGAATCAGCATCTTGAGGACTTGTATCGTGATCAAAGCGGCCAGGGGAGAGAGATCGATGCCGCCGATTACCGGGACGACCTGACGAAACGGTCTGAGCACCGGCTCGGTCAGGCTGTAGAGCAGGGTCATGGCGGGATGATAGGCGTCGGGCTGAACCCACGAGAGCAATGCCTGAACGATGATCGCCACCAGATAGAGATTGAGCAGCATGCTGATCAGCTCGGCGGGGGTGCGGACCACCAGATACAAGAACTTGGGCGTGACACCGTAGAGGGCCATGATCAAGGCGAGCGAGACCATTTGCAGGACCACCATCAGCACCACGCTGGACAGATCGATCCCGGCGAAGCCCGGGATGGTTCGGCGCAGAGGCTTCAAGACCGGTTGGGTAATGCGGACCAGGAATTGCGAGATGGGATTGTAGAAGTCGGCGCGGACCCACTGCAGTAGAAAGCGCAGCATCACTACCAGGATGTAGAGGCTGAAGAGGGTGTCAATCAAAAAAGCGATCGGGTTCGATACGTAGCTACTCGGCATTTACTGCTCTCCTAGAAGCCGCCCCAACTCACCGGCACGGTTCGTAGCCGCCTGCAAGGCGCGCCTGAAAAGCTCCGGCACGCCACCGTTTTCCAGAACGCGCGTTGCCGCCTCCGTCGTGCCGCCGGCGGAGGTTACGCGTTGACGCAGACGCCCAGGGTCCTCATCGCTCTCCAGCGCCATTCGTGCCGCTCCGAGGGCCGTTTCCAACGTCAGCAGGCGCGCCGTCTGCCTGGGGAGACCGAGTTCGGCAGCCGCGGACTCGAGGATCTCCATCAACAAGAAAAAGTACGCCGGGCCGCTGCCGGATAACGCCGTGACAACATCCAACAGCGCCTCCTCGTTCAGCCACTGAGTGATGCCCACCGCGCGCAGCAGGGATTCGGCAAAGTCCCTTTGTTCCTGCGAGACATGCGCATTGGCGAACAGCGCAGTCGCTCCGGCGCGCACCAGCGCGGGTGTATTGGGCATGGTCCGGACCACCGGGATGTGGCCGCCTAGCCAACGGCTGATGTCCGGTTCACGTACACCCGCGGCGACGGAGATTACCAGGCTTTGTTGCTCGCGCAAGAGGGGGCCGAGCGGCTCCAGGACGGATTTGATCATCTGCGGTTTGACGGCGAACACGACGGCGCTCGCGTGTAGGACGGCCTGCCGGTTGTCCTCGTGGACGTGGACGCGGAAACGCTTGGCCAAGTCCATGCGGCTGGCCGCGTCGGGATCGGCGATGTGCAAACGATCGGCCGGGTATCCGTCAGCAATGAGCCCGCCGATCAGGCTACACGCCATGTTGCCGCCCCCGATGAAAGTGACTCTCTGCTCGGACATCATGCCTCCTGAGACCCATGCTCGGTCGTTATCAGACAATGTAGTGATTGTACCAACCCGCCCCCGCGATGGATGCAGCGCCAGCTCACGCGCTCGGCGATACAAAGCAGGCGAGCCGCCGCCGTCGTGCGAGACATCCTGCTACGCGCGGAAAAGCCTCCCGGCCGTGTGGCCAAGCGATTCGCCGAGTCGATCAACACTGTGAAGTCAATCAAAGTTATCTGTCGCCGTCTCTGTTGTAGTTTGCGGCGTGCAGTGGAGCAATGAGATCTCATGGGCGGACGAGTCGGCACACCCCTGGAACGCTGATCCGCAAGGCGATGAGAGTTGCGCCGAGGCGTTCCGCGCGGTGGCTGGGCGCCGCCAAGAGTTTTGGTCCTGCGCAAGGCGATTTGCGGTGAAACGGCAGTGATCCGCCGCGCGGCGGTTGCTGTCCCACCCGCTCCAGGCACCAAGGTTAATGGTGATGGCGGTTATTCATTTGCCAGGCGCGGCGCCGCAGATATCTTGCACTCATTGAAACTGTCCATTGGGAGAGGGCCCCGACGTGGATATCGCTGACCTGCTCGCCTTTTCTGTCAAGAACAATGCCTCCGATCTGCATATTTCCGCGGGGCTGCCGCCCATGATACGCGTGGATGGCGATGTGCGTCGCATCAATCTTCCGGCGATGGAACACAGGGAAGTTCATCGCCTGATCTACGACATCATGAGCGACCGCCAGAGGAAGGATTTCGAAGAATTCTGGGAAACGGATTTCTCCTTTCAGATCAAGGGTCTTGCCCGCTTCCGCATCAACGCCTTCAATCACAACCGGGGTGCCGGGGCCGTCTTCCGCACCATTCCTTCCAATGTGCTCACGCTCGAGGAGCTCGGGGCGCCGGATATCTTCAAGTCCATCGCCGATAATCCACGCGGCCTGGTCTTGGTCACGGGGCCGACGGGCTCGGGTAAATCGACTACTCTGGCGGCGATGATCGACTATAAGAACGACAATTATCATGAACATATTCTGACGATCGAAGACCCCATCGAGTTCGTGCACGACTCTAAGAAATGCCTGGTCAATCAGCGCGAGGTGCACCGGGATACGCTCGGTTTCAACGAGGCGTTGCGCTCTGCGCTGCGTGAGGACCCGGACGTGATCCTGGTGGGCGAGCTTCGCGATCTGGAAACCATCCGCCTGGCGCTGACCGCGGCGGAGACCGGACATCTCGTCTTCGGAACCCTGCATACGAGCTCCGCGGCCAAGACCATCGACCGGATCATCGATGTCTTCCCAGCGGCGGAGAAGTCAATGGTGCGTTCGATGCTCTCCGAGTCCTTGCGCGCCGTGATATCGCAGTCGCTGCTGAAGAAAATCGGCGGCGGTCGAATCGCGGCCCACGAGATCATGATCGGAACTCCGGCAATCCGTAACCTGGTCCGCGAGGATAAGATCGCGCAGATGTATTCGGCCATCCAGACCGGCCAGGCAGCCGGCATGCAAACGCTGGATCAATGCTTGCAGCAGCTGGTACGCAAAAACTTGGTGAGCAAGCAGGATGCACGGTCCAAGGCAGTCAGCAAGGATATCTTCGCCTGAATGATTTGCTTGCCCGGTGAGTGGGCAGAGGTAAAGCCATGGATTTCAATGCTCTGCTCGAGCTGATGGTGGATAAGAAGGGCTCGGATCTTTTCATCACGGCGGGTGTGGCGCCCAGCATGAAGGTTGCGGGGCGAATCATGCCCGTAATCAAGACGGCGCTGAACGCCGAACAGGCACGCCAGCTCGTGTTATCGGTAATGACCGAACGTCAGCGTGCCGAGTTCGAGGAGACTCGGGAATGCAATTTTGCGCTGAGCGCCAAGGGGCTCGGCCGCTTTCGTGTCAGCGCCTTTTATCAGCGCAGCAATGCCGGCATGGTTCTCCGGCGGATCGAGACACGGATTCCCACCATAGAGGAGCTGCGCCTGCCGCCGATATTGCGTGAGCTCGCCATGACCAAGCGCGGCATGATCATGTTCGTCGGTGCCACCGGCACCGGCAAGTCCACCTCGCTCGCCTCGATGATCGGCTATCGCAACGAAAACAGCACGGGTCATATCGTAACCATAGAAGATCCGATCGAGTACATGCATCAGCACGGTAGCTGCATCGTCACGCAGCGCGAGGTCGGTATGGATACGGCCTCGTTCGAGGTGGCGCTGAAGAACACATTACGTCAGGCACCGGATGTCATCCTCATCGGCGAGATCCGCACCCGTGAGACGATGGATTATGCGATCGCCTTCGCCGAGACCGGTCATCTGTGTCTGGCGACGCTGCACGCCAACAACGCCAATCAGGCGATGGACCGAATGATCAACTTCTTCCCGGCAGACCGCCATCGGCAGCTGTTTACCGATCTCTCGCTCAACCTCAAGGGGGTGATCGCGCAGCAGTTGGTGCCGACGCCCGACGGTAGAGGGCGCGTGCCGGCCGTCGAGGTGCTCATTGGCACGCCGCTTGTCTCAGACAAGATTGCGCAAGGCGAGGTCCATGAGCTCAAGGAGATTATGAAACGCTCTCGCGAGCAAGGCATGCAAACCTTCGATCAGCATCTCTACGAGCTTTATAGCGAGGGACATATCAGCTACGAGGATGCGCTGCGCTACGCAGATTCCGCCAACGAGGTGCGTTTGATGGCGAAACTCGCCGAGAGCAGCAGCCGGGCAAAGATGGATCAATCGACGCGGGGCATGCGCTTGCTGAGCGACGACGACGTTTAAGTGCCGGTCGGGCACCTTCGGTCTTGCGCAAGCCACGCATGGGGGTCGGCTCGACCGGCTGCCGGGGGCTACGGTGGTGCATCGCGGCAGTGGACCACACGTCCGTTGACCAGCGTGTAGCTTACCCGGCCCGGAAGCTCCCAGCCGAGAAAAGGGGAGTTTTTGGCGCGACTGCGCAGGGTCTCCGGCATGCACCACCACACTGCGTCGGGATCGAAAACGCAGATATCGGCCGGTGCCCCCGGCGCGAGCCGTCCACTCTCCAGGCCCAGTGCCCGTGCCGGGTTGATGGTCACGCAAGCCAGGCCCTGGCAGAGGCTGAAGACCTCCTCCTCCACCAGCCGCAGCAGCAGCGAGAGCAGCGTGTCGAGGCCGCACGCACCGGAGGCCGTGCTGGTGAAAGGCCCGTCTTTGGCATCCGGATCGTGCGGCTGGTGATCCGAGCAGATGACGCCGATCGTCCCCTCGATCAGTGCATTGCGAAGCGCCTTGCGATCGACGATGCCGCGCAGCGGTGGCTGCAGATGAAAGCGCGCATCGAACTCCGCGCAGTCGGTCTCCGTGAGGAAGAGCTGATGAATCGCAACGTCCGCCGTCACCGGCAAACCGTTGCTCTGAGCGCGCGCGATCAGCTCTACGCCGTGACGGGATGAGAGCCGGCCGAAATGGGTCCGGCCTTGTATGTCGGCTACCAGAGCGAGGCTGCGACCGAGTTCCGCCACCTCGGCGGCGGCCGGGATTCCCGGTATGCCGAGCCGAGTGGCCACGATCCCGTCATGCAGATAGCCCGCCCGGGAGAGCCAGGCATCGGCGGGCGTGAGCAGCACGGGGATATCGAACGTTGCCGCGTACTCGAGCGCCCGCTGCAGCACGAGCGTATCGCGTACCGGGTGACCGGCGTCGGTCATGGCGGCGCAGCCGGCCTGATGCAGCGCGACCATTTCGCTGAGGCGCTCGCCGCCGAGGCCGAGGGTCAGCGCACCCAGGGGCGCGACGCGGGCGCTGGCGGCGTCCTCCGCCCGGCGGTGCATCAGCTCAACGACCGATGGGGAGTCCATCACCGGGTTGGTATCGGGCAGGCAAGCCAGGGTCGTAATGCCGCCGGCCGCGCCGGCGCGGGTCTCGCTTGCGATGGTTGCCTTATGTTCGGCGCCCGGTTCCCCCAGACGCGTGGCAAGGTCGATCAAGCCGGGACAGACGATTTGCCCCGTGGCGTCGATTTCCAGGTCCACCGTGAGATTGGCCGGCGGCTCGCCGACGGCGAGAATCCGCCCGTCGGCGACAAGCACCTCGGCCGGGCCGTCGTGGCCGGAATCCGGGTCGATCACGCGGCCGCCGTGGATACGGATACGGCTCATGTCGGCTCCCGAGGAATTTCCCGATAGGCCCCCAGGCTCATGGCCATGACGGCCATACGCACCGCGATGCCATTAGCGACCTGTTCGAGGATGACCGAACGCGGTCCCTCGGCGACGCGCGAGTCGATCTCCACGCCCCGGTTGATGGGCCCGGGGTGCATGACGATGGCGTCCGGTTTGGCAACGCTGAGCTTATCTTCGGTCAGTCCGTAAAGTCGGAAGTATTCGGGCTCGCTCGGCAATAGTGCGCCCTGCATACGTTCGCGCTGGAGGCGCAGCATCATGACGACATCAGCATCCTGCAGGCCGGCCTCCATATCGTAAAAAACCCGCACGCCCAGGCTTTCGATATCGCGAGGCAGGAGCGTGCGCGGCGCGATTACGCGTATTTCTCCGACGCCGAGCCCACTGAGGGCGTGAATTTGCGAGCGCGCGACACGAGAGTGCATCACATCGCCCACGATCGCGATCACGAGAGGCTCGAACTCGCCCTTGCAACGGCGAATGGTGAAGGCATCCAGCATGGCCTGAGTGGGATGGGCGTGGCGACCGTCGCCGGCGTTCAACACGCTGACCTTCTCGCCGACGTGACGCGCCACGTAATCGGCGGTGCCGCTCTCGGCGTGACGGACTACGAACATATCGGACTGCATCGCCTCGAGATTACGCAGCATGTCGAGCAGGCTCTCGCCCTTCACCGTCGTGGTGGCCACGTTCACGTTGAGCACATCGGCGGAGAGCCGTTTGGCGGCGAGCTCAAAGGTGAGTCGGGTCCGTGTGCTCGCCTCGAAGAACAGATTGATCACCGTGCGTCCGCGCAGCAGCGGCACCTTCTTGACCGATTTGTCGATCACACCGGCAAAGGACTCCGCTGTGTCGAGGATCTGCAGCAATATCGGGCGGGGCATGCCCTCCGTGGTCAGGAAGTGCCGCAGTCGCCCCTCTGCGCCGAGCTGCGTGGTCATGAGTGTTCCCGTTTGATACTGAGCGTGAGCGGCGAGGGCCCCGTCAGCTTGATCTGTTCGCCCGGTTGCAAATCGACTCGCGTGCCCACGACGTCCGCGGCAATGGGAAGCTCGCGGGCCCCGCGGTCCACGAGTACGGCCAAACGTACCGCAGCCGGCCGCCCGTAGTCGAAAATTTCGTTGAGCGCTGCGCGCACGGTACGGCCGCTGTAGAGTACGTCATCGACCAGAATGATCACACAGCCGTCGACCTCAAAGGGCAGATGGGAGGGTTGCACGCGCGGATGCATGCCGATGCGGCCGTAGTCGTCGCGGTGGAAATGGATATTGAGCGCACCGAGCGGAGTCGCGAGGGCCAGCCTCGCATGGAGGCGTTCGGCGAGCCAGGCTCCGCCGGTGTGAATGCCGATCATGGCAACCGGGCGCTGCGGAGCCTGTTGCTCGACGAGCGCACTGAGCTTCTCGCTCATCGGCGCGAGCAGATCGTTCACCTCGGGCAGCGTGTTCATTACGGCTTGTTCTCGCTGAGCCAGGTTTCCAGGATGATTTGCGCGGCCAGACCATCGATGAGTGCCTTGGCGGAGCCGCCTCGGTTCCGCTGCCCGGCGGCTTGCAGCCGCGCTCGCGCCTCGTGCGAGGACAGTCTTTCGTCCACTTGGTGGACGGGCAATCCGCTACGTTGCTCCAAGCGCTTGGCGAAGGCGATGGCCTGCAGCGTGGTCTTCGATGCCGAACCGTCGGCATGGCGGGGAATGCCCACCACCAGTGCGGTAGGGTGCCAAGCGGTGATGAGCTCTAGCAATGCCCCCCAATCCGGCTGCCCTTGCCGGCAGCGAAAGGTGGCGATGGGGCGCGCGCCTGCGGTGACATTCTCCCCGACCGCGATGCCCAAGCGGTGCCAGCCGTAGTCGAAGCCCAAGTAGGTCTGTGCACGCACCGACTATCGCCAGTCAGGCATGCCCGGTATCCGAAGAGAGCAGGGTCAGATCCACCCCCAGCAAGCGGGCGGCCGCCTGCCAACGCTCGTGGCCGTTTCGCTCGAAAATGATGGCGGGGTCGGGCGGGCCGCTTAACCAGGCATTCTGCGCCATTTCACGTTCCAGTTGACCGGTGCTCCATCCGGCGTAACCAAGGGCAACCAGGTATTGGTGCGGTCCCTCGCCCCGCGCCAGCGCCTCCAGAATATCGCGGGAGGTGGTGATGGTGACGTCCTCGGAGACTCGCAGTGAGGAATCCCAGTTGCCGTGCGGTGAGTGCAGCACAAAGCCTCGTTCGCGTTGCACCGGCCCGCCCACATAAACCGGGCGCTGACCGATCGTGCTCGCAACGTCGCCAAACCCCATATGGGCGAACAGCTCGGCGAGCGTCAGATCCGAGGGACGGTTGATAACGATGCCCAGCGCCCCGTCGGCATTATGCTCGCAAATGTACGCGACCGTCTGGGCGAAGTTCGGGTCCGCGAGTGTCGGCATCGCGATCAGGAAATGATTGGTCAGATCGCTGTGCTTCTCCATGGTATGAGTATCCGCCAGTCCCCCCGTTTCTTACAAGCGCTTGAGCCGAGTCACTGCGGGTTGAAGTGGCTTGCCTCGTCAAACTCCCAGCTGCGCGTAATAACCAGGAGATCGCGGCCCTGAAGGACTGCCTTGGGGATCCTCGCGTAGGGTTCTGCCAGTTTCACGATACGCTCTGCCGCCTCGTTGAGAACGTGGAACGGTGAGGGTACCAGCACGTTGACCGAATACACGCTGCCGTCCGGGCGTAATGCGACCTCCAAAATCAGACGCCCCGACAGGCGCCGCCTCCGCGCCTCGCGCGGGTAATTGAGGTTTCCGATGCGCTCGACCTTCTCGACCCACTGGCGCATGTATTCCGCCGCGGCATGGGAATGGGTCCGCGCATCGATTCGCTGCTCGCTCGGGTAGTCGGCGCTGACGCTTTGCATGATGTGTGAGAGCTCCCGGCGGGCCGCCACACGAGCGCTGGTATCCACGATGTCCGCCATCGCCGGGTATGAGCTCGTCTTGGGTGAGGGCGGAGGCTTGACGGTCTTCACGGGCGCCGGTTTTTGCGGTTCGGCGGACGGTTTCGGTTTGGGCGGTGATTCGGGCGCCGACGGTGGCGGTGTCGGCGCTTTCGGCGGGTGCTGAGGCGCTGTCGGCTTGGTCCGGCTTTCGCCGCCGCCGTTTTGATTGGCCTGAGCCAGGTAATCGAACTGCTGCGGAGGTGTTTCCTGAGGCCGTTGAGCGAGGGTGACCTCGATGGGAGGCGGTATGCGGTGCGTATGCCCGACCCGCCAGGAAAAACCGAGTGCGAGGAGGACCACCACGTGCACGGCCAGCGAGAGCAAAAAAATAATTGTCAGGCGCGTATGGTAGCCGGAGAGGGCCGCGCCGTCGGTCATGGCTGGATCATCCCTATTTGCCTGCTGAACGATGCGCTCTTGCGGGTCAGCTTGTGCGAGCGCGTAGCGTATCACAGCCCAATGGATTGCCTTCGCCACCCAATTCACACATCCGATCGACCGCCCTGGAGATGCCGCTCGATCACATCGAAGAGCTTGCCGCAGATATTGATGCCATAGACGGCGTCGAGCTCGCGTACGCAGGTCGGGCTGGTGACGTTGATTTCGGTGAGGTAGTCACCGATGACGTCAATGCCCACAAACAGCAGTCCGCGATCGCGCAAGGCGGGTGCCACCTGCTCGCAGATCCACCGATCACGCGCGCTGAGTGCCACGCCTTCGGTGCGCGCGCCGGCGGCGATGTTGCCGCGGGTCTCGCCTTGGGCGGGAATTCGCGCGAGCGCATAAGAAATAGGCTCGCCCGCTACGAGGAGAATGCGCTTGTCGCCGGCTTGGATCTCCTCGATATAGCGCTGGGCCATGACCTGACGCGTGCCCTGCCCGCTGAGCGTCTCGATGATCACGCTGGTATTCGGATCGCCCTGCTCGAGCACGAATACCGCCTCACCGCCCATGCCGTGCAACGGTTTGAGAACCACCTTGCCTTGCTCTCGGATGAAACGGCGAAGTTCATCAGCCGCCATGCTCACCAGAGCGGGTGCGCAGCACTGTGGAAATTGCGTGGCGAAGAGCTTTTCCTGTGCATCCCGCAGTGCCTGCGGGCGATTGACCACCAACGTCCCGGCACGCTCCGCCGCCTCCAGGATATAGGTCGCATAGAGGTATTCAGTGCTCACGGGCGGATCCTTGCGCATGAGGATCACGTCCAGCTCGGCAAGCGGATGCCGCTCGCGCTCGCCGGCCTCGTACCAGCGGGTACGATCATCGCGGACACGCAACGCGGTGCTGCAGCCCCAGGCCTGCCCGTCCCGCAGCGAGAGATCGCCGAGCTCCATGTAGCGAATCGCCCAGCCGCGGCGCTCGGCCTCCAGAAGCATGGCGAGCGTCGTATCTTTGTAGGGCTTGATGGAGCCGATGGGGTCCATCACGACACCCAGGGTGACCATTGACTCAGGCCTTCCCTGCGCTGACGGCATCGGCTTGCTCGCGAGCGGCGGCCAGCAGCGCCAGGCGAGCAATTACCCCGTAGGCATAGAAGCGGTTGGGCTCGGCGTCCGGCGCGCGGGAGCGATCCGGATTGATGCAGCTCTCCACGAAGGCCAGAGACTGGAAGCGCATGCCCGGTGAGTTCAGATTCTCATCCCGCGCCCGCGCGGAGTGGACGCGGTAGAAGCCGCCGACCACATAGCGGTCGATCAGATAGACCACCGGCTCGGCGCTCGCCTGATCTTCTCCCCATGTCTCCGAGGTGTAGACTCCCTCCTGAATCAGTACCCGGGTGACCGCGAGCCCTTCCTTGGTGGCGCTCATACGGTTTCGTTCCTTGCGGTTGAGCTGCTGCATATCGTCCAGGTTACGTACCGTCATGATTCCCATGCCGTACGTGCCGGAATCGGCCTTCACCACGACAAACGGCTGACGGTCGATGCCATTGGCCTCGTATTTGGCGCCAATCTCCGCGAGCAGCGCACGAACGTTGTTCGTCAGACATTCCTCGCCCTCGCGCCGCTTGAAATTGATCTCCCCGCAATAGCGGTGCAGCGGTGTAATCAGCCATGGATCAATATGGATCAGTTCACAGAATTCCTCTGCTACGCGGCGATAATGATCGAAGTGATCGCTTTTGCGCCGTCTTGTCCAGCCTAAAGCGAGCGGTGGCAGCAGGGTCTGCTCGAGATCCTCGAGCACGGCCGGATGGCCGCCGGAGAGATCATTGTTGAGCAGGACGAGGCACGGCTCGAAACCCGCCACCCCCAGCCGCGCGCCGGTGCGCACCAAGGGTTCCAGTATCAGACGGCGTCCGCTGGGCAGATCGAAAGAGGTCGCTGCGCTAATGGTGGGCAACAAGGAGCCGATACGTACAGTGTAGCCGGCGTTGACCAATAGCTCGTGCAGCGTGGCGAGGCTTTCCAGATAGAACAGGTTGCGGGTATGGCTCTCGGGCACGATCAGTATGCTTTGCGCGGTCGGGCAAATCCGCTCCATGGCGGACTGGATGGCATGCACGCAAAGGGGCTGGAATTCAGGATTGAGGTTGTTGAAGCCCGCCGGGAAGAGGTTGGTGTCGACTGGGGCCAGCTTGAAACCGGCATTGCGCAGATCGACCGAGCCATAGAATGGCGCCGGCGTGCAGTGCCATTGGCGGCGCAGCCAACTCTCGATGGTGCTCTGATTAGCGAGCAGCAACGATTCGATTCGGTGGAGCGGGCCGGTTAGAGCAGTGGTGAGATGCGGGACCGCCGGTGTGGGGGTGGCTACCATGTTTGCCTCGGTATGCGGTCTTCAGCGCAGCGCCGACTTGCGCGCCGCGCTCCTGGCCGCGGGGCCAATTATTGGGCATCGAGGTCCGCTGAAGTGGACTGTGGCCAGATGCTACTTGAACTCGGATTCGTCGCGCAAACGCGCTGATAGGGCAATTTCAACCATGCGATCGCCGTCGCGCCAGACTAAGAGGTAGGGGGCAGCGGGTGGACCAGGATATCAACGAACCCGATTTGGCTGGGCTCAAGGTGATGGTCATCGATGACAGCAAGACCATCCGACGCACGGCCGAGTCCCTCCTCAAGCGGGAGGGTTGCGAGGTGATCACAGCGACGGACGGTTTCGAGGCGCTGGGTAAAATCGCCGATCACCATCCGAGCATCATTTTCATCGACATCATGATGCCGCGGCTCGATGGCTATCAGACCTGCGCGCTAATCAAGCACAACCGCATCTACAAGAGCACCCCAGTGATCATGCTTTCCAGCAAGGACGGTCTTTTCGATCGGGCCCGCGGACGCATCGTCGGCTCCGACCAGTATTTGACCAAACCGTTTACTCGGGAGGAGTTGCTGGCCGCGATACGCCACCACCGAGACAAGGCTGCTTGAGCGTGGGCGCCGCTGCGCCGATCAGAGACTGCCGCTGTCACGCGATGGCGTTTTGGGTGACCCGACTGTCAGGAGGACTCTAGGTGGGACCCAATACGTGTTTAACGCCTATGCAAAGGGAGAACTGCGAATGACCCGGATACTCGTTGTGGACGATTCGCCCACGGAGACGCACGTCCTCAAGACCATGCTGCAAAAGCATGGTTTTGTGGTCAGTGTCGCGATGGACGGGGATCAGGGGATGACCAAGGCACGTGCCGAGCAGCCGGACTTGATCCTCATGGACATCGTAATGCCCGGAGTGAATGGTTTCCAGGCCACACGCAAGCTCTCCAAAGACTCAGCAACCGCCGCGATTCCCATCGTGGTGATCTCGACCAAGGACCAGGACACCGACCAGCTTTGGGCCAAGCGCCAAGGCGCGTTGGATTATATCGTCAAACCGGTGACCGAGGACGAGTTGCTGGAGAAAATCAGCAGCGTGCTGAAACGGCGAGGTCGTACGGATGGCTGACGCGCAGAGCGCATCCCCGCACCCCTTTGAGTTTCTCCTCGGGCTCGAGCGAAGGGCCCGTGCGCATGGCGCCGAGGTGCCGGGAAGAGAAGAAAGGCGGGATGAGTGGCGCGGTGTGGGGTTTCGCCTCGGCGGGCAGCGTTTTGTCGCGCCGCTCGGCGAGGTTGTCGAGATCCTCAATCCGCCCCGCGTCGCGCGGGTTCCTCATTCCAAAGGTTGGGTGCACGGGGTCGCCAATGTGCGCGGCAACCTCCTGCCGATCATGGACCTCAACAACTACCTCGGTAAGGGGCCGATTGCTTTGAATCGGCTCTCACGGGTGTTGGTCGTCGAACGGCAGCTGGTTTTCACGGGTTTGTTGGTCGATGAGGTATTGGGGATGTGTCACTTCCTCTTCCCGGAGCAATGGCGGCCCGTTGTCGACGACGGCAAGGAGTCGGCGGCGCCGTATTTGAATGGCGTGTTGCAGCGCGAGGGCAGCGATTGGCTGGTTTTCAGCCCGGCGCGGCTGGTGAATCACCCGCAGTTTCTCAAGGTGGCGGCTTGAATCCGGCGCAGCAGCCGGTTGTGTCAAGGCGACTGATTACGAATTTGGCCATAACGTGACCGCACCGCGGAGCCAGGGCCTTCCACGGAGGGGAAAGACATGAAGGCGTCTCTACAACCACGGCAGGCAAGGACTCTGCGCAGGACGGCAACCGTTCTCACCGTCCTGGGCATTGTCGCGACTTTGCTGATGACCGCAGCGCTCGGCTACGTGGTTTATTACGAAAGCTTCGCCCGAGAGTCCATGTCAGGGGCCGAAGCGATTGGGGTGCAATCGCAGCATATCGCCCAGAGCACGGCCAAGGCCGTCGAGGGAAGTGCAGAGGCCTTCGGGCGGCTGCAGGAGGCGAGGGGCCAGATCGAAGCCAGTATCGCCGCGCTGACCAGCGAGGACTCGGCGGGCGAGGGAGAGGCTTCGAGCCGGGCGCAAAAGGCGTTGCAAGATGTGGTGCAGCGTTGGCGGCAGATGCGCGGCGAAGTCGACAGTGTTCTTGAGCGTCGCGATCCAGTCCTTGCTGCCGCGAGCCGTGTGAAGGAGACGGCGCAACGTTTTGGCTCCTCTGCGCCGCGCCTGGAAGAGCTCGCGCGCAACCTGGTCGAGCGGCTTACACAGATCAATTCGCAGCGTCGTCAGATTTACTCCGCCTCCCAGCTGACGCTCTCTGCCGAGCACATGGGGCGTGCCGTCAGCGAGATGCGCCAGGGTGGAATCGCCAGCGCGCAGACGTTCCCGCAACTCGAGGAAGCGACCGAGCAGTTCGGCGAGCATTTGCAGGGGTTGCTAGAGGGATCCAGAGAGCTCGCTATCTCCGCGGTCGATGATGCCACGGCGCGGGGCTATCTCAACGAGTTGGCCAACCTTTATACCGAGATGACCCAGGGGCTGAATTTATCCCAGCGGGCAAGGAATGCCGCGGCGCGGGCCGCCGCCCTCGCTGAAGTGAGCCAAGCTGCCGATGCGATCGCCGTCGGTTCCGACAAGCTTCTCGAGCGCGCCAATACGCTTGCTGGCATCTATCGCAATCTCGAGGACGCGCGGCCGGTCAAGAGTTGGCACGGCGCGGTCTTCGGTATGCTGGCTTTGATTCTGCTCGCCTCGCGCAGCGTCATTTCCTGGCGCCTGACGCAGGCGGAACTGCGGGAGGCCGAGGCGGCTCGGGCGCGCGCCGATGAGCAGAGTAAAAAGTCGCAGGAGGCCATTGTCGTCCTCCTTGATGAAATCCAGGGTCTGCGAGATGGTGACCTTACAGTGCAGGCCTCGGTAGGAGAGGCATTCACCGGTGCCATCGGCGATGCTTTCAACGACGCGATCGAAGAGCTGCGCAGCTTGGTGTCCGCCATCAACGAGATCTCCGGTCAAGTCTCCTCGGCCGCTCAACATACCCAGGCCACCGCCATGCGTCTCGCCGAGGCCTCCGACCATCAGGCGCACCAGATTACCGGGGCCTCGACGGCGGTCAACGACATGGCGGTATCAATCGAACAGGTCTCGCGCAATGCCGAGGAATCCTCCCGCGTCGCGCAGCAGGCGGTGGACATTGCGCTCAAGGGCGCGGCCACGGTCAAGCGCACCATCGCCCAGATGGATAGCATCCGCGAGCAGATCCAGGAGACCTCCAAGCGGATAAAGCGATTGGGTGAGAGCTCTCAGGAGATCGGCAACATCGTCGAGCTGATCAACGACATCGCTGATCAGACCAATATCCTCGCGCTCAACGCCTCGATTCAGGCCGCCATGGCCGGCGAATCGGGCCGCGGTTTCGCCGTGGTCGCCGATGAGGTCCAGCGGCTCGCCGAGCGCTCCGGCAATGCGACCAAGCAGATAGAAAACTTGGTGAAAACCATCCAGACGGATACCAATGAAGCGGCGATCTCCATGGAGGAGAGCACCACCGGTGTGGTCGCCGGCGCCCGCCAAGCCGAGGAGGCCGGGGTGGCGCTGCACGAAATCGAAAGCGTCTCTCAGCACCTGGCTGGGCTGATCCGAAGCATCTCGGAGGCATCGCGTCAACAGGCCAACGTTGCCGGCAACATCTCCGATTCGATGAATGTCATTCAGGAGATTACCTCTCAGACCTCGGCAGGAACCAACGAGACGGCGACCTCGATCGGTAACTTGGCGGACCTGGCCGTCGACCTGCGCGGGTCCGTGGCCGGCTTTAAGCTGCCTCAGCCGCGTGAGGCGCAAGGTTGAGTGACGCTCTCGGAGAAGCTCGCGTATCGGGGCGAAAGGGCCAGGTAGCAGGGGGTGGGTTCCACCCCCGCGCCGTGAAGAGCGAAATACCTGCCGCCGCGACGATCGCCGAAAGGGTCAACAGGCCCGGGTGATGTGATCATGAATGAACAGACAGGTCTGGATTACAGCGCCCTTGGGTGGGTCAAGAGCGAGCTCGATGCAACTTTGCGCCAAGCGGCCGAGGCGCTCGAGTCGTGTGCCGCGGACTCGGCGGATCCGGCCCGATCGCAACTGTGCGTCACCACTGTGCATCAGGTGCACGGCATTCTGCAGATGTTGGAGCTCTATGGCGCTGCGGTGCTCGCCGAGGAGATGGAGCGAGTCGCCGAGGCGTTGCTGAGTGACTCCACGAGTGGCCGGGGTACGGCTCAGGAAGTCCTGATGCGGGCCATTTTGCACCTCAAGGACTATCTCGAGCGGGTAGAGGATGGTCATCAGGATGCCGCCATTCTGCTGTTGCCGCTGATCAACGAGCTTAGGGCCGCGCGAGACGCCCCCGTCATCGCCGAAAGCGCGTTGTTTGCGCCGGATCTGGATCTGCGCCGCGAGCAGCCGCAGTGGCCCAAGGACGGCACCGATGCGGTGGCGGTGGCGGCGCGGCGCACGCGCCCGCTCTACCAGCGTGGCCTGCTGGCGTATCTCCGGGGGCTGAATCCAGCGGACGGCCTCGCACAGATGCGTGAGGCGCTCCTCGCTATGGATCGATCCGGCCCCGATGACCGCAGCGGGACGCTTTGGTGGCTTACCGCCGGTCTGATCGACGTGTTGGATGCGGGGGATCTCGGCCACCATGCCTCGGCGACACGCCGTCTGCTCAGTCAAGTGGAGCACCAGTTCAAAGCGGCGATAGAGACCGGTGCCGGGACCGCCGCGCCGGAGGATTTATTACGTGGCTTGCTCTACTACCTGGCGCACGCCGGTCCCGTCACGGAGCGCGTGAGGGCGATTCAGGGTTTCTACGACCTTCCGGCTCTGGTAGCCGAACAAGCCCGCATCGAGCAGAGCCGAGAGCATGCGCTCGGTCCGGGCCGCGATGCGCTCAGTGGTCTCGTCCAGGCCGTCCGCGAGGATCTCGCGCATGTAAAGGATACGCTCGACCTCCAGGCCCGCGGCAGCGTTCGCAATCCGCAGGAGGTCCTGGCCACGGCGGATTCGCTGAGCCGGATCGCCGATACCTTGGCGGTTGTCGGTTTGCCGAACGCCTGCGTTCTGCTGCAGCAGCAAGTGAAGCAGGTGCGTACACTGTGCGCCGATGGCGCGATGGATGACCACCGCGCGCTGCAGGTGGCCGAGGCATTACTCTACGTTGAGTCATCGCTCGTCAATCTCGTGGACGGTCGTCAGGGAACGCCGACGGATGACGACGCGGCGGGCACCATCGAGGCCTCTTTCGCGGAAACCGAATACCGCAACGTGTTTGCCCACGCCATCGGTGAGGCAATCACTGAGCTCGGCTATCTCAAAGAGGCGATCGCTCAGTTCGTCGAGAGCGGCGAGCGGCAGCGCCTGGCGGGGGTCGATCGGCGCTTTGAGGCGGTGCGGGGCAGCCTGGCTCTAATGGAGTTGGCCCGGGCTCCGGCTCTTCTCGCGGCAACGGAGCGTTTCCTGCGCGAGCGTGTGTTGGGCTCTGCAGAGCTTCCTTCGCCAGAGGCGCTCGAGGCGCTCGCCGATGCCATCACGGGCATCGAATATTACCTCGAGGCATTGCGGGACGGGCGCTCGTACGGCGAGCGCGGCCTGGATGTGAGCGAGGAAGGTCTGCGTCGCCTGGATTCCTTGGGTCCACCGTCTGTGGGGGCGGCGGGCGAGCAATCGCCCGTTGTGCCGGAAGAGATGGACGACGTACGCGTGCCGTCTGCGGGTGCCGATGAGCGCGACGCCGCGACGAGCGCCGGCAGTGACATCGCGAGCAAGCGCAGGCGAGTCGATCCGGACGTGCCTGCTACTGGCGAGGGAATCGATCCGGAGATATTGGAGATATTCGTCGAGGAAGCCGACGAGCTCCAGGCTAGCCTTCGAGAGGTGTTCCCGCGCTGGCAGCGGGACGCCGACGACGCTGAAGCGCTGCTCACCACGCGGCGCATATTCCATACGCTCAAGGGCAGTGGTCGGCTGGCGGGCGCGTTGCTGCTCGGCGAGCTCGCCTGGGCCGTGGAAAATCTGCTCAACCGGGTCCTCGATCATACGCTGGAGCCGATGCCGCAGGTGCACGGGGTCGTCACCGATGCGCTGGATTCGATCCCAGAGCTCATCGAAGAGCTGCGCGGGGGCACCCCGGCGAGTGGCGATGCTCGGGGTCTGATTCGCAAGGCGTCGATACTAAGTGAGCCCGCTCGGCATCACGAGCTTGAAGAGTTGCCTTGCGCCGCCGCCGTCGCGGAACGCGAGTCGTCGGTGGCATCGCAGCAGGAGCCGATCAAGGAAGAGGAGCCAGTCACGCCGGTGGCGCTGGAACCGGAGCTGGCGGCACGCACGCAGGATGATCTCGAGGCACGCCGGCGCGCGGTGACGGGGGAGGCGAAACCGGCGGCCGAAGCGGGCGGGAAAGCGCATGGCTCGCGTATGGATGCGCTTCTCTATGAGATCTTCAGCAAGGAAACCGGTGATCACCTGGCCTGCATCGAGACGTTCTTGGCGGAGTGCAAGCATGCGGAGAACGGCCGCTGTCGGGTCGCGGAGCGTCTTGTACGCTCGCTACACACGCTCGCAGGCAGCGCCCGGATGGCCCTCGTCGAACCCATCGCTTTGGTGGGCCGCGAGCTCGAAGAGCTGGCAGCGAGCCGTTGTGCCGAAGGCCGGTTGCTGGATGCGCATGATCAAGATGTGCTCAAACGCGGCGCGCAGGTTATACGGGCTGTCGTCGAAGCCTTGGGCCGGGATGGCGCGGATTTGCCGGATGTCTCGGAACTGGTTCGCGACATCGAGTTTCGCCGGGCGGCGCTGCCCGATGCGGTCATTGAGTCCGAGGACCGGGCGAACTCGCCGCACAGCAGTGCCTCTTCCTGGCCCCCGGCGAGTTCGCCGGAGATTTGGCCGGCGGAATCCGACGAACCGCCGCTCGAGCTTCTACCGCAACCGAACCCATCCCCCACGGCGCATAGTCGCCCGGAGGCCGCACATGCCGCGAGCCGGCCATCCGGTTCCGCCAACCTCACGGCAGAGGACGAGGATTTGGTGCAGGTCTTCCTCGAGGAGGCCGACGATATCCTGGGTTTCCTCGAGGGCGTCGTGGAGCGTTGGGAAGCCGCCCCGGACGATGAGACGCAGGTAGCCGAGCTGCACCGCCCTTTGCATACCTTGAAGGGGGGCGCGCGTCTGGCTGGCTTCGAAGGCATCGGTCATCTCTGCCATGCGCTGGAGAGTTTGGTCGATGACGTGGGTGCCCAGCGGGTGCCCGCCGATGATCGGTTTTTCGATCTGCTTCACGCGAGCCTGGACCGCCTCACCGACCTCATGGAACGCGTCCGTGGTGGCGAGTCTGCCTCGACATCGCCCGCTCTCGTAGCACGGATCGAGGAGCTGCGTGGCGCCCGCGCGCCTGTGCCGGCTCCTCAGGGTGATCCCAATCGCGAGCTGGTCGAGGTCTTTTTGCAGGAATCAGCCGATATCCTGACCAACACCGAAGCCCTGCTTTACGACTGGCGTCAGCAGCCGAGCGCTTTTACACGTGTGCCCGAACTGCAACGTGCCCTGCATACGCTGAAGGGGGGAGCGCGGATGGCAGGGTTCAAACCGATTGCGGATCTCAGTCATGGCGTGGAGACTCTGCTCAAGGCGATCGAGGAGGGCGAAATCGAATTCGACGAGGCGCTGCTCGATGGATTGGAGAGCGCCAATGACCACTTAATGAGCCTGCGTGAAACGGCCGCTAACGATGCGCCTTTGCCTGACGTGCGCGAAGCGCTGGAGAACCTCTCCCGGCTGCATCCGGGCGAGCGTAGCCTCGCCGCGGCCGTCGTCGAACCGGAAGAAGCGCGTGCACCCGCGGCGGCCATTGCGGAGGCCGAGCAGGAGGGTCCCCCGTCGCTGCAGCGCCAGCCCGATCAGGTGCGCGTCCAATCCCAGTTGCTGGACAACCTCGTCAACCTCGCCGGCGAGGTCAGTATCTATCGCAGCCGCTTGGAGCAGCAAGGCGGCGACATCGTCTTCAATTTGACCGAACTCGGGCAAACGGTGAGTCGTCTGCGGGAGCAGCTTCGCGCTTTGGAGATCGAGACCGAGGCGCAGATAATCTACCGCTTCGAGCGCGAGCACGGTCCGATGGAGCGGGAGGGTTTCGACCCGCTGGAGTTGGATCGGTTTTCGCGGATCCAAGAACTCTCCCGGGCCTTGAGCGAGAGTGCGAACGACCTGACGAACATCCAGGACGTTCTGAACGATCTCAATCGCGAGAGCGAGACGCTATTGCTGCAGCAGTCGCGCGTGAACACCGAGCTGCAGGACGGGCTCATGCGCACGCGAATGGTCCCGTTCGCAAATCTGGTGCCGCGCATGCGCCGAGTGGTGCGCCAAGCTTGCGAAGAGCTTGGCAAGCGAGCTCAATTGCAGGTCCTCGGTGCCCAGGGGGAGATGGACCGAAGCGTACTCGAGCGCCTGATTCCGCCGTTGGAGCACATGCTGCGCAATGCCGTGGCGCATGGGATCGAACTGCCGAGCGTACGCGCGGAGCTCGGCAAAGCCGAGGTCGGTACGATCTGCATGGCTTGGGAACGCGAAGGAGCCGATGTCACGATCCGAGTCCAGGACGATGGCGCTGGCATGAAGCTGGAGGCTATCCGTGCCAAGGCGATCAGCCGGGGGCTGATGAGCGAAGATTCGGTCCTCTCCGATAAGGAGATCATGCAGTTCGTGCTTGAACCCGGTTTCAGCACGGCTGAGCAGGTGACTCAGATCGCCGGGCGAGGCGTCGGCCTGGACGTCGTCAACGCCGAGATCAAGCAGCTCGGCCGCAGCCTCGAGATCGACTCCGAGCAGGGCGTGGGAACGCAGTTCGTCGCGCGACTGCCGTTCACTCTGGCGCTCAACCAGGCGCTGCTTTGCCAGACGGGGGAAGAAGTTTACGCGATTCCGCTGTCAAGCATCGAAGGCGTCGTTCGCCTGGGAGAAGACGAACTACGCGAGATCCACGAACGCGAGGACGGCGGGTTCTATTCCTATGCCGGCGAGCGTTATGAGGTGCGCAGCCTCGCGGGCATGCTGGGCAGTGGTGACGGCCAGGCGTTGACCGAAAAGCCGAGGGTGCCGCTGATTTTGGTACAAGCGGGCGAGCACCGACTTGCGATGCAGGTCGATGGGTTGCTCGGTCGCCGCGAGATCGTGGTCAAATCCGCCGGTCCGCAAATCAGCAGTGTGCCCGGCATGCTGGGTGCAACGATTCTGGCCGATGGGCGCGTGGTTTTCATCCTCGATATCGGCGCACTGGTTCGCTATGAGAGCGGTTCAAGCGACGAGGGCGAGGCTGAGGAGCGCCCCGCCCTGGCCGTGAGGTCGCGGCGCAAGCGCCCGCGGGTAATGGTGGTCGACGATTCGATCACCATGCGCAAGGTGGCGACTCGGCTCCTGCAGCGCAATGAGATCGACGTGATTACCGCCAAGGACGGCGTCGATGCCGTGGCGGCGCTGCAGGACCTTGTTCCGGATGCGATGCTGCTCGATATCGAAATGCCGCGCATGGACGGTTACGAGCTCGCGACCCATGTCCGCAATGACGTTCGTCTGCGATCGGTGCCGATTATCGTCATCACTTCCCGCACCGGCGAAAAACACCGTCAAAAGGCCATGGAGATCGGCGTCGACCGGTATCTCGGCAAACCCTATCAGGAAAGCGAGCTGCTGGCGGCCGTTCAGGATCTGCTGGCGGCCAACCAGCCACGCTCGTAGGGCTGGCGAGGAGCAGCAAATGGCACATTCCCAGTCCGAGAGTATTCGCTGCCTGCTGATTCCAGTTGTCGATCACAATCTGGTATTGCCAGTGGCGGCGGTGGCTGAGGTCGTTGCTTATCAGGAGCCGGAGCCGTTGCCGGAGCGTATCGCCGAGCAGCAATGGCTGCTTGGTTTCGCGGGCTGGCGTGACCGGAAGATACCGTTGGTCTCCATGGAAGCGGTTTTGTCCGGCGAGCAAGCCGCTGCGGGCGTCCGTGCTCGGATTGTCGTCCTGAAAGGGACGGGTGAGCGAACTCAGCTGCCTTACTTCGGTGTTCTGGCTCAGCGATTGCCGCGGCTGATGACCATCGCCGAACCGAGCGTCGAGCGCTTGGATGAGTTCGAGCCAATGCCGGGAGTTCACTGCCAAGTGCTTGCCGGGGGCGAGCCGGCCTTGCTTCCGGACCTTGAGGAGCTCGAATCGCAGATGTACGCAGTTTTGTTCGGCTAGGCAAGCGGTGATTTTCACGGTGGGCTGTGCCATCGGCCGGCCCAATCTGTCGCTACGGCAGCTGGCGTACCTTCTCGATGACACCATCGGCCCGAGCATTTTCGGCCGATCCGTTCGCTCCGCGTGGCACAGCCCGGCAGCGTCTCATGGCGCGCGCGCAAAGACGCTACCAGGGCTGCGCGAAGGAGCTCAGTAGCGGTAGTGGTCGGGCTTATACGGGCCCGTCACAGGTACCCCGATGTAGCGCGCCTGCTCTTCGCTCAGCGGCGTGAGCTGGGCACCGATCTTTGCCAGATGCAATCTGGCCACTTCCTCGTCCAGATGCTTTGGCAGCACATAGACCTTTTTCTCGTAGCCTTGCTCGTCACGGAACAGCTCGATCTGGGCGAGCACCTGGTTGGTGAAGCTGTTGGACATCACAAAGCTGGGATGGCCGGTGGCACAGCCCAGATTAACCAAACGTCCCTCCGCGAGCAGAATGATCCGCTTGCCGTCCGGGAAGATCACGTGATCCACCTGGGGCTTGATGTTTTCCCAGGTGTATTGCCTCAGGCTCGTCACATCGAGCTCGCTGTCGAAATGGCCGATATTGCATAGGATGACCTGATTCTTCATGCGCGCCATGTGCTCGTGATTGATTACATGGTAGTTGCCCGTGGCCGTGACGAAGATATCCGCTTGTTCCACAATGCCTGGCTGCTCCAGATTAACCACCCGGTAGCCTTCCATGGCGGCCTGCAATGCGCAGATGGGATCGATCTCGGTTATCCAGACAGTAGCGCCTAGGCCGCGCAGCGATTGGGCGCAGCCTTTGCCGACATCGCCGTAGCCACAGACGATGGCAATCTTGCCGGCAACCATGACATCCGTTGCTCGCTTGATGCCATCGACCAGCGATTCGCGGCAGCCATATAGGTTGTCAAATTTGGATTTCGTCACCGCGTCGTTGACATTGATGGCCGCAAAGGGGAGCCGCCCTTCCCGTTCCATTTGATACAATCGGTGAACGCCCGTGGTCGTCTCTTCGGTTACGCCGCGAATGCTCTCGATCAACCCCCGGTAAAATCCCGGCCGGTCCTTGAGTCGCTGGCGGATGGCAGCGAACGCGGCCCGCTCTTCCTCGTTGCCGGGATTATCCAGTAGGCTCGGATCCACCTCCGCCCGAGCGCCGAGCGTCGCAACCAGGGTGGCGTCTCCGCCGTCGTCGAGCACCATATTGGGTCGGAGCCCGTCCGGCCAGTCCAGAATCCGATGGGTGAATTCCCAGTACTCTTCCAGGCTCTCGCCCTTGTAGGCGAATACCGGAATGCCCTGCTGGGCGATGGCCGCGGCGGCATGGTCCTGCGTCGAGTAGATATTGCAAGACGCCCAGCGAACCTCGGCGCCGAGCTCGATCAGCGTCTCGATCAGTACCGCGGTCTGGATTGTCATATGCAGACTACCGGCAATGCGGGCACCTTTGAGCGGTTTCTCGACGCCGTATTTCTCCCGCAGCGCCATCAGGCCGGGCATTTCCGTCTCGGCAATGGCGATTTCCTTGCGGCCCCAATCGGCGAGTGAGAGGTCTGCAACGTGATGATCGGTTCGGGTGCTTTCCACGACTGCGTTCATGGCGTTTCTCCATACCTGAACCGAGCGCCGTTGGTTTAAGATTCCGCTGCTCGCCGAGCCTGGCAGGATCCCATGAGATGTCCTGTTGCAGCGCTCCTCGGCGACCACGGCTATTCGTCGTAGACGGACGTAGGAAAATCTGACGTGCTTCAGCTTGTGCTGAGTCGTTCGGATTCGAAAAATTCCTGCCGGCGGCCGTGGTGGCCGGGAGACCACCCTGCGTCTGTGGCGTTTTTGCCCCGGCCGCCCGCAAGTATTGGTCCGTCGATCACAATCCGGAGGCCACGCGCAGCGCCTCGGCCTTGTCCGTTTTCTCCCAGGTGAAGTTCTCTTCCTCGCGGCCGAAGTGACCGTACGCGGCGGTTTGCTGGTAAATCGGCCGGACCAGATCGAGCATTTTCAGAATTGCGTAGGGCCGCAGATCGAAAAACTCGCGCACGAGTTCCACCAGTCGGCCCTCGGCCAACCGGCCCGTGCCGAAGGTCTCGATACTGATCGAGGTGGGTTCGGCAACGCCGATGGCATAGGAGACCTGAATCTCGCAGCGCTCGGCCAAGCCGGCTGCAACGAGGTTCTTGGCGACGTAACGACAGGCGTAGGCCGCAGAGCGATCCACCTTGGAGGGATCCTTGCCGGAAAAGGCGCCGCCACCGTGACGCGCCATGCCGCCGTAAGTATCGACGATGATCTTGCGCCCGGTCAGACCGCAATCTCCTACCGGCCCGCCGATGACGAACTTGCCCGTCGGATTGATGAGGTACTTGGTGTGGCGGTCCACCCATTCGCTGGGAAGAACCGGCTTTATGATCTCTTCTATCACCGCCTCATGCACGTCGGACTCTTTGATATCCGGGGCATGCTGAGTGGAGAGTACCACGGCCTCTATCCCGACCGGCCGATTGTTCTCGTAACGGAAGGTGATCTGACTTTTGGCGTCCGGGCGCAGCCACGGCAGCCGCCCGCTCTGGCGCACGTCGGATTGGCGTTTGACCAGTCGGTGCGCATAGGTGATCGGAGCGGGCATCAGGACGTCCGTTTCATTGGAGGCATAACCGAACATAAGGCCCTGGTCGCCGGCACCTTGCTCTTCGGGGTGCTGGCGATTGACGCCTTGGGCGATATCCGGTGACTGCTTGCCGATGGCATTGAGCACGGCACAGGCATCGCCATCAAAGCCCATGTCGCCATGGTCATAACCGATGTCTCTGACCGTGCGCCGGGTCAGCTCCTCGAGGTCCACCCAGGCGCTGGTGGTGATTTCGCCGGCGATGATGACCATGCCGGTCTTCACCAGGGCCTCACAGGCGACGCGTGCCTGTTGATCTTGGGCGAGAATGGCGTCCAGGACGGCGTCGGAGATCTGATCCGCCACCTTGTCCGGGTGGCCCGCCGATACGGACTCGGATGTAAACAGATACTGATTGATCATTATCTCGACTCTCTTCGCATAGGCCGATCGAGCATGGGGACCCCGCCCGCTGGCCAGGAACCGACTCAAGCCAGGTATTTCCAACCGGTATTGCTAAAGGAAGGAGATAGCTACGCGTGAGCATCGACACGGGCGAAGCAGCCCGCTCCTGCTCCGATTGAACCCGTTCGCTAGCTACGTCTCGACAATTCGATCAGGTGAACCCCTTGCGACGGTGCAAGGCCCTTTCACTCTTGGCAGCCGAGCCGTACTGCATGCATTGCTGGAACCTCCTTCCGTGACCGATTGCAAACGATCGTTTGTTTCGTTCGTTGGCAAGCGGCCCAACAAAAAAGGACCGGGCAGCCCCAATGCGTGGGTGTCATTGTAATGTATTGTGCGCACACACGGGATTTAACCGTGCGGCCACGAGCGAGTAGGTGAAGGCTCTACTAGTTCGGCGGTAATTTCAAGTCGGGCGCTGGGCTCACGGAATTGCCATCTTGCCTGATTCCGGCATCTCGGCGAGAATTATGCGCTGCCAACTGCGGGCCATACCGGCCATGCCTGCTCATGACATCACCTGCTGCCATACCGGTGGCGCCTTCGCGGCCCCTGACGGAGCCGAAAATTGGATCGGGAGCAAATAATGCCATCGCGCCGCGAACTTGCCAACGCCGTCCGTGCCCTGAGCATGGATGCTGTGCAACGTGCCAAATCGGGCCATCCGGGTGCCCCGATGGGCATGGCCGATATCGCCGAGGTGCTCTGGAACGACTTCCTGCGCCATAATCCCGGCAATCCGCACTGGTTCAATCGGGACCGTTTCGTCCTGTCCAACGGACACGGCTCGATGCTGCTGTATTCGCTCCTGCATTTGAGCGGATACGGTCTGACAATCAGCGACCTGCAGCAGTTTCGGCAGCTGCATTCCAAAACGCCGGGTCACCCCGAGTACGGGTACACCCTTGGAGTGGAGACGACCACCGGTCCGCTCGGGCAGGGTTTGGCCAATGCCGTGGGCATGGCGATTGCCGAGAAGGTGCTGGCGGCTCAATTCAACCGGCCGGGGCATACGATCGTCGATCACTACACGTATGTTTTTCTCGGCGATGGCTGCCTGATGGAAGGGATATCCCATGAGGCCTGCTCGATTGCCGGCACCTTGGGGCTCGGTAAGCTCATCGCCATCTACGACGATAATGGCATCTCCATCGACGGTAAGGTGGCGGGCTGGTTCACTGACGACACACCGCGTCGCTTCGAGGCATACGGCTGGCACGTGATCCCGGAGGTCGACGGCCACGACGCGGAGGCCGTGAAGGCGGCCTTGGAAGGGGCGCGCGCCGTTACCCAACAACCCACCCTCATCTGTGCCAAGACCATCATCGGCTTCGGCGCGCCGAATGTCTGCGGCAGCCATGGGGTGCACGGTGCCCCGCTGGGCGATGAGGAGATACGCGCGACGCGGGAGTTTCTTGACTGGCCGCACCCGCCGTTTCATATCCCCGAGGCGATCTATACGGGCTGGGAGGCGCGCAAGCGCGGCGCGAGTTGGGAGAAAGAGTGGAATGACGCTTTCGCCCACTATCGCGAAGCCCATCCGGAACTCGCGCGGACCTTCGAGCGGCGCATCCTGGGGGAGTTGCCGGCATCATGGCAGTCACTGGCGAGGGAGTTGCTGGAGCAAGCCGACGAGCAGAAGCGAACGGTGGCCACGCGGAAAGCCTCGCAGATGGCATTGAACGGATTCGGGCCTTATTTACCCGAACTCCTTGGCGGCTCCGCTGATCTCACCGAATCCAATAACACCTGGTGGGATGACTGCACTGCCGTAAGTCGCGAGGACGGCGATGGCAACTACATCTACTACGGCGTGCGTGAATTCGGCATGTCGGCGATTGTCAACGGCATTGCATTGCATGGCGGTTTTGCGCCCTATGCCGGCACCTTTTTGGTATTCTCCGACTATGCGCGCAATGCCGTGCGCATGGCGGCTCTGATGAAGATTCGCAGCATTTTCGTCTACACGCACGATTCCATCGGCTTGGGGGAAGACGGGCCAACGCATCAGCCGGTCGAGCATTTGGCCACCCTGCGCCTGATCCCGAACAACAGTCTGTGGCGGCCGTGTGACGTCGCGGAGACGGTGGTGGCCTGGCAAGCGGCGCTGGAGCGCGGCACCGGGCCTACCTGTCTGAGTTTGTCGCGACAGAACCTGCCCCACCAACTTCGCAGCGCCGAGCAGCTCGCGCGGATCCGCCGGGGAGGCTACGTGCTCCGCGAGGGCAGTGCCGAGCCACAGGCAATCATTATAGCGACCGGCTCTGAGGTCGCGCTTGCCGTGGACGCCGAGGAACGCCTGGCTGGCGACGGGTATCGCGTGCGCGTGGTTTCCATGCCCTCGATCGATACATTCCTCGCGCAAGAGGCCGCGTACCAGGAGTCGGTGTTGCCGCCTGCCGTAACGGCGCGACTCGCCATCGAGGCGGCGGTGCCCGATCCCTGGCTGCGCTTCGTCGGCCCGCAAGGCCGGATCCTCGGATTGTCCACCTTCGGCGAGTCGGCTCCGGGGCCGGATGTGTATCGCCAGTTCGGTCTGACTGCGGACAACGTGGTCGAGACGGTCAAGACCCTGCTCTGAGCCTTCAACGCAAACCGATCATCTAGTTAGCTGGGAGAAAACCATGGCCATAAAGGTTGGTATCAACGGTTACGGCCGTATTGGCCGCAACATTCTGCGTGCCCTCTACGAGTCGGGCCGCACCGACGAGATTCAAGTTGCTGCAATCAATGATCTTGGCGATGCCGAGACGAATGCGCATTTGACGCGCTATGACTCGGCGCACGGCAAGTTTCCGGGCACCGTAGAGGTGAGCGAAAACAATCTGGTCGTCAATGGTGATTCCATTCGCGTGCTATCCGAGCGCGATCCGAGCAAGCTGCCTTGGGGGGACCTCGGTGTCGACGTGGTGCTCGAGTGCACGGGGTTGTTCACCAACAAAGAGAAGGCCGCGGCGCACCTGGAAGGAGGCGCCAAAAAAGTGGTGATTTCGGCGCCGGCCAAAGGTGTCGATGCCACCGTTGTTTATGGCGTCAATGAAGAGACCTTGGCTTCCAGCCACACCGTGATCTCCTGTGCTTCGTGCACGACGAACTGTCTGGCTCCGCTGGTTAAGGTGCTACACAGCGCCGTCGGGGTGGAGCACGGTCTGATGACCACGATCCACTCCTTTACCAACGATCAGGTCTTGAACGACGTCTATCATAAGGATCTACGCCGCGCCCGCAGCGCCGTGATGTCGCAGATTCCGACCCAGACCGGGGCTGCAGCAGCCGTCGGCTTGGTGCTGCCCGATCTCAACGGCAAACTCGACGGATTCGCCGTGCGCGTTCCGACCATCAATGTCTCGCTCGTCGATTTGACGTTCACCGCGCGTCGCGACACGTCGGTCGAAGAGATCAACAGTGCGCTCAAACAAGCCGCGCAGGGTCCTCTGCAAGGCGTGCTGGCTTACAATGACGCTCCGCTCGTATCGATCGATTTCAACCACGATCCGCATTCCTCGATTTTCGAGGCGACGCTTACCAAGGTCATCGGTGACCGGCTGGTCAAGGTCTGCTCTTGGTACGACAACGAGTGGGGATTCTCCAACCGGATGCTGGATGTTGCGCTCAGCCTGATGAAGGCGAAGTAACAGCGGCAGGCCGTCATCACAGTGTCGCATCGATCGCAGACGCGCCGAGAGCGCGTCTGCGCCTACCTTCGGGTATCGAATTGGCGAGGAGGAGAGCAAGGCTTATGGGCCTGTTATGCATGACCGATTTGGATCTGGCCGGCAAACGGGTGCTGATCCGGGAGGATCTCAATGTGCCGGTGAAAGACGGGGTGGTGGTCGACGATACGCGCATTCGCGCCTGCATGCCCACCATTCGCCACGCGCTTGCCGGTTCCGCGAAAGTCATGCTCATGAGCCATTTCGGTCGTCCCGAGGAGGGCCGATTCGACGAGCGCTACTCCCTTGCTCCGGTCGCTGAGCGCCTCTCCGAGTTGCTCGAACGGCCGGTGCGCTTGGTGCGAGACTGGCTCGAGGGTGTGGAGCCTGCCGCCGGCGAGGTCGTTCTGTGTGAAAACGTTCGGTTCAATAAGGGCGAGCTTGCCGATGAGGAGGCGTTGGCGAAGCGGATGGCCGCGTTGTGCGATGTCTATGTGATGGATGCCTTTGGTACCGCGCATCGTGCCCAGGCTTCCACCCACGGCGTGGCCCGATTTGCTCCGCAGGCTTGCGCGGGACCGTTGCTAGTCGCTGAACTGGATGCTCTGGGTAAGGCGTTTGAGCAGCCTACCCGGCCCGTGATCGCCATCGTGGGTGGATCCAAGGTATCCACCAAGTTGACCGTGCTCGAGTCGTTGGTCGATGTGGTCGATGCGCTCATCGTCGGCGGTGGTATCGCCAACACCTTCATCGCGGCCGCCGGCCATCCGGTGGGCAAGTCACTGTACGAGCCTGATCTGGTGGACGCCGCCAAACGGCTCATGGCGGCTGCCACCGCCAAAGGCGGTGAAATTCCGATTCCCGAAGACGTCGCCTGTGCCAAGGTCTTCGATGAGACAGCCGAGGCGGTCATCAAAACCCTCGATCAGGTGGCCGAGGATGATCTCATACTGGATGTTGGGCCGCGGACGGCCGGCCGTTATGTGCAGGCACTCAAAGAAGCGCGTACGATCGTCTGGAACGGACCGGTGGGTGTATTCGAATTCGAGCATTTCGGGCGCGGTACGAAGGCCTTGGCTGATGCCATCGCTGCCAGCAACGCATTTTCGGTAGCCGGTGGTGGAGACACTTTGGCCGCGATCGCCAAATATGGCGTTGACGAGGGAATTTCGTATATTTCTACCGGCGGCGGCGCGTTCCTGGAATTCCTGGAAGGAAAGAAGCTGCCAGCCGTTGCCGCTCTCGAGGCGCGTGCCGGCTGATTCCCTTGCGGGATCGGGTAGGTAGCGGGGGCCGGCTTATTGTCTGCGCCCTGTCCCCACCGGAGATGTCAGCGGGTTTTGCCGCTGGCGTGTAGTATGGTTTTGTAGGTCACGGTTCGGCGAGCGATTGCTAAAAGGCCCTCGCTTGCATCCGATCTCCGGAGATCCCTTTGTGAGCGCTGGCGTACGTCCGCCACCGACTGCGATTATAAACGCAACTCACCGGATCCCGTACCGGAGAGAGTCCGTGTACGTTTTTTTGCCGGCGCCGGCCCCCGCAAGTGAAAAAGGTAGGCTATGGTCCGTCAGACAAAGATTGTCGCAACCTTAGGGCCTGCAACCGATCGTGAAACCGCCTTGAACGGCGTGCTGCGTGCGGGCGTTGATGTCGTCCGCCTGAATCTCTCCCACGGTAATCACGATGAGCATCGACAGCGTTCCGTTATGCTTCGTCGTGCTGCTCAACACCACAACCGTGTGGTTGGCCTGCTCTGTGACCTACAAGGCCCCAAGATACGCATCGAAAGTTTCCGCGACGGTACGGTGGATCTGCTGGAGGGGCAGGGGTTTTTTCTGGATCCTTCCCTGGCGGAGGATGCGGGAATGCAAAGCGGCGTGGGAGTCGGTTATGCGGACCTACCTCGGGATGTCGGTCCCGGGGACGTGCTGCTGCTCAATGACGGGCTCATCCGCCTGAGCGTCGATCGGGTGGAAGGCAGCCGCATTTTCACCACGGTTGAAATCGGTGGCCGATTATCGGCGCACAAGGGCATCAATCGCCTCGGGGGCGGGCTATCGGTATGCGCACTGACGGATAAGGATCGGTTGGATATCCGGCTTGCCGCGGAGCTTCAGGCGGATTATCTGGCGGTTTCCTTTCCCAAGGGGGCCGACGATATCGAGGAGGCGCGTGATCTGTTGCGCGCCGCGGGCGGCGACGCCGCGATCGTGGCCAAGATCGAGCGCCGTGAGGCGGTGGACAATTTGTCCGAGGTCATGGAAGCGGCGGATGCGGTTATGATCGCGCGGGGCGATTTGGCCGTGGAAATCGGCGACGCCGAGCTGCCGGGAGTGCAGAAGCGCATTATGCGGCTCGCTCGGGAGCGCGATTGCGTGGTGATTACCGCGACGCAGATGATGCAATCCATGGTGGATCATCCGGTGCCGACCCGCGCCGAGGTGTTGGATGTCGCCAATGCCGTTTTGGATGGAACCGATGCGGTCATGCTCTCAGAGGAATCCGCAGTCGGGCGCTATCCGGCCAAAGCCGTTGCTGCCATGGCCCGCGTGTGCGTCGGTGCCGAACGCTATGCCGAGGAGACGCATCCGCCACGCTCGGGACCGGAGCCGCATTACACACGCATTGACGAGACCATTGCGAAAACGGCGATCGCCGCGGCGAACCAGCTCAGTGTTCGGGCGATCGCTGCCATGACGGAATCCGGCGCCACGGCCATGTGGATGTCGCGCATCAACACGGACATCCCGATCTACGCACTTTCCGAGCAACCGCGCACCCGCACCAAAGTGACGCTGTATCGCGGGGTGCACCCGATCAATTTCGACCCGGCAGGCCGTGACCATGCCGCCGCGAATCGGGGCGCGGTCGAGGAGTTGCTCAAAGCGGGCGCCATTTGTGAAGGTGACCTGGTGCTGATCACGAAGGGGGATCTGGCGGGTGTTCAGGGCGGGACCAATACGATGAAAATCGTGCGGGTCGGCGATTTCATATCAGAATAGCCCTATCTGCGGTGGCAATGATCTCCTAATCGTCTCGCCGATTCACTCGGGTGGGTTGGCTGGGGTGAAGGCAGCGTGGCGGGAGTGAGGATGGATACCCCCGGCGGCCGCTATCCGATCGACCCCGTCAATCGCCGATACGCTTCCCGATATTTCTCGGCGGTTTGCGCAATGATGCGCGCCGGCAGGCGCGGTGCAGGGGCCGAATGATTCCAGCCCACCGAGTCGAGGTAATCACGCACGAATTGCTTGTCGAAGCTCGGCGGCGAACTTCCTGCACGGTAGTGATCCGCGGGCCAAAAGCGCGAGGAATCCGGCGTGAGAATCTCGTCGATAAGCAGCAGCTGGCCCTGGGCGTCGCGCCCGAACTCAAACTTGGTATCGGCGATGATAATACCGCGCCGGCGCGCGTTGGCGGCGGCCTCCTGGTAGATTTGCAGGGTCAGAGCGCGGACTTGCTCGGCGGTATCGTCGCCGAGCAAGTTCGCCGTTTGTGCGAAGTCGATGTTCTGATCATGGTCACCTGCGGGCGCTTTCGTGGCGGGAGTAAAGATGGGCTCAGGAAGCTGATCCGCCTGCCGCAGACCCCCCGGCAAGGGTATTCCGCAGACCCGCCCGCTCCGTTGGTAATCCTTCCAGGCCGAGCCGACGAGATAACCGCGAGCTACGGCTTCGATTGGCAGGGGCTGTAGACGACGTACCACCATCGCACGGGATTGCACCTGGCGTATTTCGCTGGTGTTGGTCAGTACCGATGCTAAGGAGTCTTCCAATAGATGGTTACCGATGGCAGAGCGGGTTCGCTCGAACCAAAAACGTGATAGCGCCGTGAGTACCTTCCCCTTGCCGGGTATCGGATCCGCGAGGACGACATCGAAAGCCGAAAGGCGATCGGTGGTGACAATGAGCAGACGTGAATCGTCAATTCCATAGATGTCGCGCACCTTGCCGCGCTGCAGCAGCGGCAAGCCGGTGAGTTGAGATTCGAACAAGATATCGGGCGCAGTTGGCATGAAGGGTACTGGTTGGGATGAACCTCGGTGCTTGACGCCGTGCTCGCGTATTATATCCGAGTGGCGGCGTTGAAAATTAGGCCCGTGTCGATGCGTGCTACGGGTTCCTTCATCGGCACCGTGTGGCGGGCTCAACACGCTCATACCATTTTGGACTAAGGGGGCTGAAGGTGCATAGAGCTGGAGCAGATTTTCGTGCGCTGCGCATCGCGGTGCTCACGATATCCGATACGCGCGGGCAGGCTGAGGACCGTTCGGGCGAGGCGCTTTGCCAGGGCATTGTGGAGTCGGGCCATGAGCTCGCGCAGCGGCGAATCGTGCGCGATGACGTTTATGAAATTCGCGCTACCGTATCGGCTTGGATCGCCGATTCGGGGGTGCAGGTGGTGCTCTGCACGGGCGGCACCGGTTTCGCGCCTCGAGATCGCACGCCCGAGGCTGTGAGCGTGCTCCTCGACCAAGAGCTCCCAGGTTTCGGCGAATTGTTTCGCCAATTCTCTTTGGAGGAGATCGGTACCTCTACCCTGCAATCGAGAGCCTTGGCCGGTTTTGCGAATCGCACGCTCATCGTCTGTCTGCCGGGCTCTACCGGGGCATGCCGAACGGCGTGGAAGCGCATTCTGCGCGAACAGCTCGATGCGCGCCATCGTCCTTGCAACCTGGCCGAGCTGGTGCTAGTGGATCAGGAATAGGCTGAATCGATGAGCCCACCGCGTGGCATTGTGAGGAGAAAGCAAAAGCGGTTGGGGCAGGGGGCTATTTGGTGAACCACGGACGCTAGGTGGACGGGTTGTGTCCCGGTAGTCTACCGGTTGCCGGCCCGGTATTTCCGGCATGTCTTCGCGAAAGTTGCCGTTGGACAGGAACAACACTATAAGTTTATCGTGTGAATCGAAGCCACGGCCTTAGAACGATAATTATCTGCATTTGGTATTTTGGGGGTGGTTATGGGGAGCCGTACCCAATTCAACGAGTTAATCGACAAGAGCCTGCGTACGGAAGACGTGGAGGGGATTCACCAACTCTGCTCGGCGATCGGAGAAGCCTATGGCTTCGATCATTTTATTTACGGTACCAGTTTCCCGACGTCTCTGGTCAAGCCCTTTGTTCTAGTGATCAGCGGACAACCTAATGCCTGGCGCAGTCATTATGAAAAAAACGGCTATCTTGCGGTGGATCCCGCCGTGCGTCATTGCATGCGTAGTATCAGGCCGCTGATTTGGCAGGATTTGCAACTCGATCCGCAGAGGGACGAGAAACCGTTTCGGGTGATGCACGAGGCGCGCGAGTTCGGACTCGCCAGTGGTGCCAGTCTATCGATTCGCGGCGGCCGAGGCGAAGTGGGCGTGCTCAGCTTTTCCAGCGAGCGTACCCCGCAGCAGACGCGCCCGGAAATCGAGAGCGCGATTTCGGATTTATATCTGCTCTCCGCCTACGTTCATGAAGCGGCGGGGCGATTGGTCACTCAGGGCGCGTTGCCGTTCAACCCGCCGGAACTTACCGCGCGTGAGCGTGAGTGTCTGCTTTGGGCGGCCGAAGGTAAGACCTCCTGGGAGATCGCGCGCATACTTGGAATCAGTGAACGTACGGCGATTTTTCATCTGCAGAATGCAGCGCGGCGGCTCAATGCTTCCAGCCGTCAACAGGCCGTGGCGCTTGCGATTTCTCAGGGCCTCATATCCCTTCAACTCGGCTAGAAGCCACCCCTCAGGCAGCCGCTCCCGAGATGACTTCCCATGAGTTCGCTCCGGGATCACGCGGTGGGAATTCGCGTCCGATTACGCGTCTGGACACCCATAGAAACCTGAATAGAAATTTCGGGCTATGAAAAAGGGAAATCCCCGATATTCGGTTCGACTGATCTTCGTCGTTTCAAGAAAGTGAGCGATTTGCTTTTCCGTTGAATCGGTGCGTACTTGCGAGAGTATTTCGAGACACGATCCAAATAAAAATTTTGATCGTTATACAAGTTATTATTTTTTCTGGAAGAATCAGAGGTGGGCGGTGTGGCGACGGATGAGTAGAGCTGACTTGGTGCACCCCGTCAACCGGGCAAGGTCTTCAGAATCGATTCGACTCACGCGTTCGGATGAAAGCAAACGGCTGCAAACCTGTAATAACTTACAGTTATGAGGCCGTTGTCGTTTCCGTTTACTGGATGTTAGCGGCATAAAACAGTCGGCATGGAACGGGGATTTAGATGCAGGAAATGCTCATCGGGAGACCGTCCGATTGCGTCTTCTCTCCTGAGTCACTGCGAGCGCTATACCGGTTTCGCCATCGGGTGTTCAAGGAACGTCTAGGGTGGCAGGTTCCCAGCCGCCATGCTCTGGAAGTGGATGCCTATGATGCCCTTGATCCCGTATATACCGCTTATTTTCATCGCGGGTCGATCATCGGGACATTCCGATTGCTGCCGACCAGTGGTCCCTACATGCTGCGGGATGTTTTCGCCGAGATGCTGCGGGGCGAGCCGGCACCTTGTGCCGGCGATGTATGGGAGCTTTCGCGGTTTGCCGTCGAGCCGGCTCACCGCCACGCAGGGGGGCAGCTGACATGCTCCCAGGACTTGTTTGAGCTTTTGCGTGCTTGCTATGGCTTTTCTTGCTCCCAAGGGATTCGCGAGCTCGTATTTGTCACCAGCGTGGCGGTCGAACGGATGCTGCGCAGTTTGCGCTTCCCGTTGGTGCGGTTCGGTGACGGTGCGCCGACTCAGCTTGGCGAGGTGCTCTCGGTTGCGTGTCGAGTCCCGATTAGCGCTGAGTTGCATCAGGTGCTGCACCCGTTGCCCTACGAATCCGTACTCGAGGGGGCGGCGTAGTCGCGCGGCTAGGCGATTGCTACGGTTGTTGGGCGCAAGCGCGCCCGTTGGTTAGAAGCGCCGAGGCATGGCAGTGGCGTCGTTACTTCGACGATGCATCGATATATAGAAGAACAGCACGCAAGCGATTGAGGCTACGAGAAGGGTGACGATCAATGGCTGCCCGAGTGCCACGCATCAGGCCAGAAGCGTTTCATTCCATAGTGCGGCCTGGCGTTGCCAGCGAAAGCCCGTTGCCGAGTGACGACTGCGGCTTCCCTGGGCCCGCTGCCTTTATCGACGCGGACGGGCGTCTCACGCGAAGCAATACGGATCTCGCCGCGCTGCTTGGCTACCGCTGCGAGGACATCGACGGCCGGGCGGTCGTCGAACTGCTGCAACCCGATTTTCGAGCTCGCCTGCAGGATGTGCTCAAGCATCTGTTGCAGCGCGAGCGCATGCCCTGCATCGAGAGCCTGGTGCTGTGCTGGCTGAGCCGCCACGGGCAAATCATACCGACCCGGGCGAATTTGGAGGTAATCGGCGGCGAGCGGCCAGTGATTAGGCTGCAGGTCGCATCCGGTATCAGCCCGGAGCCGCCCCCCACCGACCCATGGTTCGCCTCGGAGTGGTTCCAAAGCATGGTCGAGGCGGCCACGGAAGCTTTGCTGTTGGTGGACGGCAAAGGGGTGGTGCGATTCATCAATCGCAGCGGCGAAAACCTCTTTCGCCAGTCGCGCGGCAACGCGCTCGGCCATAGCGTGGAACAACTGCTCAGCATGCCCATACCGGATATCAGCACGGACGCACGTACGGTGACCGGTCTGCTCTGCGATGCGCTTCGCCTGGGTTGTCAGGAGCAGCTCGCGTTATGGGGCGCGGGCGGGGATGGCGGCGGTTTCTCGGTGGTCGTAAGCGTAATTCCTCTCGAAGATTTCCCCGAACCCATGGCGCTATTGCAGGTTCACGATTCTACCGAAGAGCAACAACGCGAAGCGCGATTGCGGCACTTGATCAATTTTGACGCGGTGACAGGATTGCCTAATCGGGCGCTTTTCACCGACCGGCTCAGGGTGGCTGCAGCGCGTTGCGCGCGCGGCGAGAGTAGCCTTGCGCTGGGGTATATCGATATTGATCGGTTCAAGGACTTCAATGAAACCCTTGGGCATCGCGCCGGCGATGACGTACTGCGCGAGATCGCGCGGCGCATCAAGCGCCAGGTAGGCGACGAGAACACGCTAGCCCGTCTCAGTGGCGACGAATTCGCATTGTTGATCGAAGGCAATCAGAGTGCCAATGAAATTAGAATCTTGGCGCGAAGTATCCTGAACGCCATTTCCCAGCCGTTTTTCATTGCTGAACATGAGTTGTTCGTAACCGCCAGCTCGGGTTTCGCCGTATACGATCGGGTCGATGACGAGCCCGCCGATTTGTTGCGCAAGGCCGAGATCGCGATGTATCGCGGCAAGTCCCAGGGGCGCAACAATTTTTGTTTCTACACGGCCGCATTTGAATGCGGCGTCTCGGACCGCCTGCGGCTGGAGGCCGAGCTGCGTCACGCGCTGGAGCGCCAGGAATTCATTGTCTACTATCAGCCGTTGGTCGAGGTCCGGGGTCATAAAGTCGTCGGGCTCGAGGCGCTGTTGCGCTGGCGGCATCCGCAACGAGGACTGATCACGCCGGGCGAGTTCATCCCGATGCTGGAGGAGACCAAGCTGATCGTGCCGGTGGGGGAGTGGATCCTGCACGAGGCTTGCCGCTTCTTGGTCACTTTGTCGCGGGATCTCGGTCGACCGCTTCGTCTGGCCGTGAATGTTTCCGCCGAGCAGATCCGCCATTCGGGTTTCGCGCGGTCAGTCGAACGGGTGCTCGCGGCAAGCGGCCTACCCGCATCGGCGTTGGAGCTCGAGTTGACCGAGACCCTGCTCATGGATCACACGGCGTCGGTGCATGCCAGTCTGGCGGCGCTCAAGCAGCTCGGCGTCGCCATCGCGGTGGATGATTTCGGTACGGGTTACTCATCACTGGCTTATTTGAAGCGCTTCCCGGTATCGGCGCTCAAGATCGACCGTAGCTTCATCGCGGATGTATCGGGTGGCAGCGACGACAGGGCCATTGCAGGCGCGATCATCGCCATGGCGCAAAGCCTCGGTCTCGGCGTGGTAGCCGAGGGGGTCGAGAGCGAGAGTCAGGCGCGTTTTCTGCGCCAGTGGCCGGGGATCGTGGTCCAGGGTTTCTTTTTCGCACCGCCGGTGCCAGCCGCCGAGGCGCGCGTTCGCTGGTCAGGCCGTTTAGGATAGGCGCCATTCGGCTGCGCGCTCCGGCCGGCAACGCGACCGTCTGTCACACCACGCGGCGCCTCATTCACTGCGCCGCGACCCCCGTAATTCCCCGATTTCCCCATAGCAAGCATTGGTTCGGTTGCAGGCGGGCGCCGGCCGCTTCAGGGTTGGCTCTCGTGGCGGGTCTTTGTGCCGGGCGCACTTCGTCTGCCGGCTGAAAATTGACCGCGATTAGGTTAGAGTACTCTACCCTCAGGGAGCAGCGAGTATCGGGGTGATACGCTATGCGGGATTTTAAGGTGGCACCGTCCATCCTCTCGGCCAATTTCGCACGTTTGGGTGACGAGGTTCGGCGTGTGCTGGATGCGGGCGCGGATATGGTGCACTTCGATGTAATGGACAATCACTATGTCCCCAACCTTACGATCGGCCCGGTGGTCTGCAAGGCGTTGCGGGAGGATGGCATCACCGCGGACATCGATGTCCACCTCATGATTAAGCCTGTCGACGAAATCGTGCCGGCTTTTGCCAAGGCCGGTGCAAGTTGGATCACTTTCCACCCGGAGGCCAGCGAACACATCGACCGCACCCTGCAACTCATTCGCGACAACGGCTGTCGTGCAGGTTTGGTGTTCAATCCCGCGACACCGTTGGATTACTTGCGCTATGTCATCGACAAGGTGGACATGGTGCTGATTATGTCGGTGAACCCCGGTTTTGGCGGACAGACGTTTATTCCCGCCGCTCTCGAGAAGCTGCGCGAGGCACGTTCGCTGATCGACGCGAGCAACCGCCCGATTCGGCTGGAGGTCGATGGTGGGATCAAGACCGACAACATCCGTGCCGCGGCCGAGGCGGGTGCGGATACTTTCGTCGCCGGTTCCGCGATCTTCGGAGCGGACGACTATCAACAGGTGATTAGCAATATGCGTGCCGAATTGGAAACGGTGGCCGCTTGAATAATAAAGGCATGTTCTCTGGCATTCATGTCGTGTTGTTCGATCTCGACGGCACGCTGGTGGATACCGCTCCCGACTTGGCGGCTGGCGTGGATCACATGCTCGAGTCCCTGGGCCTTGCACCGGCGGGTGAAGCGCGGGTGCGGACCTGGATCGGCCACGGCGTGAATCACCTCGTCAAACGTGCGCTCGAGGCAGCTACCGGCAGGGAACGGGAGCTTTTCGAACGCGGCCTGGGGCTGTTCCTGGATTACTACGCCGATCATCTCAGCGATCGCACCTTGCCCTACCCCGGGGTCGTCGCTGCCCTCGATGAGCTGGTGGAGCGTGGTCTGCGTCTGGGGGTGGTAACCAATAAGCCCGCCCGGTTCACCGAGCCACTCCTGGAGTCGCTCGGCCTGAGAAAGGCGTTTCGCACGGTCGTAAGCGGAGATGCGGTAACCGAGAAGAAGCCTGCCGCGGAGCCATTGCTACGGGCCGTGGAAATATGCGGCGGTGAGACGCAAAACGCGATTATGGTCGGTGACTCGATGACCGATGTCGAAGCGGCGCGGCGGGCAGGTCTGGGCTTCGTTGGAGTTCCGTACGGCTATAACCATGGCGACGAGACCTTTTTGACCGCCCCCGATGTCATGATTCAATCGCTAAGCGAGCTTCCGGCATTGCTCGAAGGCAATACACAGGCAAATGCAGCAGTTGACGGTCACCACCTACGATAACGAGGCGCAACAGGGGCTGCACGAGCGATGGCGTCATTACCGGTGAGGTAACTGCGCTTTTGCGAATCACGCCTGTTGGTGGTGACGATGGACCAGAGACAATTCGATCGCCTGGAAAAGGCGGGATACAACCGTATTCCGCTGATGCGCGAGGTTTTAGCCGACCTCGATACCCCGCTATCAACCTATCTCAAGCTCGCGGAAGGCGCGTATAGCTTTCTGTTGGAATCGGTCCAGGGCGGAGAGAAATGGGGTCGCTATTCGATCATCGGTGTCCCCTGTCGCACGTTTCTCCGTGTGTACGGACAGCGGGTGGAAGTCGTTCGCGACGGCGAGGTCGTTGAGCGCCGTGACGTCGCGGATCCGCTGCTGTGGATCGAGCGGTTTCATCACGAAGTGAGGGCGGCTCCGTCGCCGGATTTTCCGCACATGCCACGGTTTCTGGGTGGTTTGGTCGGTTATTTCGGATACGACACCGTCCGCTACACCGAGTCCTGCCTCGGCCCGTGCCCGAATCCCGACCCGTTGGGTGTTCCGGATATTCTGCTCATGGTCTCGGAGGAGGTGCTGGTATTCGATAATCTGGCCGGTAAGCTCTACGTGGTGGTTCATGTCGATCCCGCGGCAAGCGATGCCTTCAATCGCGGCCGAGCGCGACTCTCGGAGCTGGCGGAGCGGCTGCGCGGCGGTGTAAACCGCTACCGCCTCGGCAAGCCGCGCCACGAGGTCGCCGAGGAGGATTTCACCTCGAATTTTACGCAGTCGCAGTACGAGGCGGTCGTGGAACGCATCAAGCGTTACATCGTCAACGGGGATTGCATGCAAGTTGTGCCATCGCAGCGTATGACGACAGCCTATCGCGGGCACTCGCTCGATCTCTACCGCGCCCTGCGTTGCACTAACCCCTCGCCTTATATGTTCTTTCTCGATCTCGACGACTTCCAGATTGCCGGCTCCTCGCCGGAAATACTTTGTCGGCTCGAGGATGGCGAGGTCACGGTGCGCCCCATTGCCGGAACGCGGCGGCGCGGGGCCACCGAATCGCAAGATCTGGCATTGGAGGAGGAGCTACTGGCCGATCCCAAAGAGCTCGCGGAGCATCTGATGCTGATCGATCTGGGCCGCAACGATGTGGGGCGAGTCAGCGAGGTCGGCAGCGTGCGCGTCACGGACCGGATGACCATAGAGCGCTATTCGCACGTCATGCACATCGTCTCTCACGTGACTGGTCGGCTGCGCAAGCCGCTGGGACCCATGGATGTGCTGCGGGCGACGTTCCCGGCGGGCACTCTATCCGGAGCGCCAAAAATTCGGGCGATGGAAATCATCGATGAAGTCGAGTCCGTGAAGCGAGGTGTCTATGCTGGCGCGGTAGGCTATCTGTCCTGGTCCGGCAATATGGATGTGGCGATCGCCATTCGTACGGCCGTGGTTAAAGACGGCTGTGTCCATATACAGGCCGGTGGCGGCGTGGTACACGACTCTGTGCCGCGTCTGGAATGGGAAGAAACCCTGAACAAGGGGCGCGCGTTGTTCCGCGCCGTAGCCATGGCAGAAGCGGGATTGGATAGCTAAAGGTGGCGCCATGCTGCTGATGATCGACAATTACGACTCCTTTACCTACAACCTGGTGCAGTACCTGAGCGAGCTGGGTGCCGATGTGAGGGTTTACCGCAACGATTCGATCACCCTCGAGGAGATCGAACGGCTGGCGCCGCAGCGTATTGTCATCTCGCCCGGACCGTGTACGCCCAACGAGGCCGGTATCTCCCTGGAGGTCGTTCGACATTTTGCCGGACGTATCGCGTTGCTCGGAGTCTGTCTCGGCCACCAAGCCATTGGCCAGAGCTTTGGTGCGCGGGTCGTGCATGCCGCTCGTGTGCTGCACGGCAAGGTGTCCGATGTCTATCACAACGGGCGGGGGGTCTTCAGCGGATTGCCGAATCCATTGCAGGCGACGCGCTATCACTCACTGGTGCTTGAACGTGACGCGTTGCCCGATTGTCTCGAGGTAACGGCCTGGACGCAAAATAGCGACGGCACGGTGGAAGAGATCATGGGGGTTCGGCATCGCTCGCTGGCCGTGGAAGGGGTGCAGTTTCATCCCGAGTCAATCATGACGCTCACCGGGCATGATTTGCTGCGTAATTTCCTCGTTTGCCCCAGACAAGTGGCCTGAGATGAATGGCGGTAAACCTCGGCAGCGCGGGCGAGGCCGCTGAATGGATATCCAGAGCGCGATACGCGCCGTGATGCGTCGCCAGCATCTCAGCCGCGGGCAGATGAGTGCCGTGATGCGCGCGATAATGACCGGCGAGGCGACCGCGGCGCAGATCGGTGGGTTTCTGATCGGATTGCACATGAAGGGCGAGACGGTCGAAGAGATCGCCGCAGCCGCGGAGGTCATGCGCGAGTTGGCGGTCCGTGTCGTGGTGGATTCCGCTCATCTAGTCGACACCTGCGGCACCGGCGGGGACGCGAAGGGGACATTCAACGTTTCCACCGCGGCCGCTTTCGTGGTCGCGGCCGCCGGCGGCAAGGTGGCCAAGCACGGCAACCGCTCGGTCTCGAGTTCCTGCGGCAGCGCTGACGTGCTCGAGGCGGCCGGGGCTAACTTGAATCTCGATCCCACGCAGGTCGCCGATTGCATCGAACGCATCGGAGTCGGCTTTCTGTTCGCACCCAGGCACCATTCCGCCATGCGCCACGCGATCGGTCCGCGGCGGGAAATGGGGGTGCGGACGCTGTTCAATCTGCTCGGGCCCCTTACCAATCCGGCTGAGGCCCCGCATCAATTGGTCGGCGTATTCAGCGAACATTGGCTACGCCCCATCGCGGAGGCGTTGCGGAAGCTGGGAAGCCGACGGGTCATGGTCGTGCATGCGGCCGACGGACTCGACGAGATCAGTATCAGCGCGCCGACGCGTGTTGCGGAGCTCAACGACGGTGAGGTCCGCGAGTACATCCTCGAGCCGGAACGCTGTGGCATGGCGCGCGCGCCACTGGATGCCATCCGCATCGGCAGCGCTGCGGAGAGCTTGGCCGTCATCCGGCGAATCTACGAGGGACAATCCGGGCCCGGCGCTGATATCCTCACCCTTAACGCCGGAGCCGCGATCTATGTGGCCAGGCTAGCGGAGAGCCTCGAGGACGGCGTCGCGCGAGCTCGGGATGTCTTGGCGAGCGGGGCCGCTCGGGACAAGCTGGACGAATACCTCGCCTATACGAATCAGTTCAAAGGATCGACGGACGGCTGAGCGGGCTCTCGCCGATAGTCGCCAAGCGCCCTCAAGGCGCTCGGGGCTCGAAGAGCAGTTGTCGTATAGTGGCGGGTCGGCGACCTCTGCAGGTGACCGATGCTCGACCAGGCGCCGCGCGTGGCACGATCGTATCGAAGAGGGCGGTTCGTATGGGAGTTTCGAGCGATACCCCGGATGTGCTCAAGCGAATTCTGCGACGCAAAGCCGAGATCATCGCCGAGCGCAGTGAGCAGTTCGGTCTCAAAGCGTTCAGCGAACGGGTAGAGCATGCACCCGTGCCGCGCGGGTTTTTGGCGGCCCTGCAGCGAGAGGTCGATGCCGGACGTCCTGGCGTCATCGCCGAAATAAAGAAAGCCTCGCCCAGCAAAGGTGTGCTGCGGCCCGAGTTCGATGTGCCGAGTATCGCCGCGAGCTACCGTCGGGCGGGGGCGACTTGCCTTTCCGTGCTCACCGATGAGGATTTCTTCCAGGGCTGTGATGAGGATCTGCAGACGGCGAGCCACGTCTCCGGACTGCCTATGTTGCGCAAAGACTTCATCATCGACGCCTATCAAGTCTATGAATCTCGCGCGTTGGGGGCTGACTGCATTCTGCTTATCGTCGCCGCCCTTGGAGATGCGAGCTTGCTGGAGCTCTATGTTCTGGCGCGGGAATTGGGGATGGACGTGTTGGTGGAGGTCCACTCGGCGCAGGAGCTGGAACGGGCGCTTGCGATCGGTCCCCGACTAATCGGAATCAACAACCGCGATTTACACACCTTCGAGACCGATATCGAGACAACGCTCAAACTGCGTGAGCAGGTGCCCTCGGATGTGCTGCTAGTGACCGAGAGCGGTATCCTTACCGCCGAGGAGGTAGAGCACATGCGTGCCCACGGAGTGCATTGCTTTCTCGTCGGCGAGGCCTGCATGCGCATGCCCGACCCGGGTGAGAAGCTGCAAGCGCTTTTTGCTACTGTATAAGACTCTCGTGCTCTGTCGCTGCCGGCGGCTGCCTGCTCTCTCGTGATGAGAGACACAAGTGCGGGCGGCACTCTCGACGAGCCATTCCGCCCCCAAACGGGGGTAGCTGCAGCCGCAAAAAAATCATGCGGTGCCCGCTAGCAAGCGGGGCGGGCGCAGTTGACTTGGTATGGGTTTGCGTCGAGACTCCCGCGATTGCTGCGCTCGTGTCTGTGCACACCCGATCGGATGAAAAGCGCGCAAGGCACGGGCGAGGTAACAAGAGTCAACTGAGCGAAACAAAGGGGGAACTCGTGAGCTTGCCAAAGACCGTCATAAATCGGTCGATACCTATTTACCTGGAGGCGGTGCCGCCGCTGCTCAGACAGGGTGTTGGCGGTATCGATGCCGTTTTGGAGAAGATCGAGGCGATTCACGCCGCGGTAAATCTCGACGGCGTGAACATTCCCGAAATTCGCGAGGAAAGTTCCAAAAGCAAGAAAGGTGAGCGACTCAAGCCGTTCGAGCCACGTGTTGAGCCGCGAGTCCTGGCGAAGCGCATCCAGGAGCGTCTTGGCCTCGATTGTATTATCAATCGCGTCGTCGTTCATTTGCCGTGGGAACGTCAAGCCGAGTGGTTTCGCCAGACTTGGGAGGAGTACGGGATCCGCCGATTCGTGCTGGTTGGCGGTGAAAAGGCGGGTGTTCGCTACCCGGGTCCCTCGGTTCCCGAGACCAACGAGCTTGTACACCGGATCATCGACGATTGCGATTTACGGGTAGGGAACATCTGCATTCCCACGCGCGCGGAAGAAGCCAAGCGCATGGTACGCAAGCTGGATACCGGCGCGGATTTCTTCACCACTCAAATTCTTTATCATGGACGGGAATTCACGGATTTGCTCGACGAGCTTCAAACTGTCGGCCCCCAAACGACGCCCCCCACGTTGTTGCTTACCGTGTGTCCGGTGAAGTCGCCGCGTAATATTCGTTTTCTCCATTGGTTGGGCGTGAGCCTCTCTGAGGAGCTCGAGACGTGGATGGCACGTCATCCGGAGCAGGTGGCGGAGCGTTCATTGCAGCATCTTGAGCGAATGTGGGCGGAAATCCATCAGCATTGGCGCAACAGCCACAGCGGCTTCCCCATCGGAATCAGTCTGGCTCCGATCGGACAAATTCCCCTCGAGACGAGCGTTCAGCTTGCGCGTAATCTACTCGCAATTGCCGATCAACCGAGAACGCCTACGGTTGGCGCGGGGAGCCCGTTTTGAGCGTGTCCGCCGCGAGGAGTTGCGCCCAGGCGTACCCGCTGCGTCGTACTTCGATCTCGGCTGTATTCGCTGTGTCCCTGCCAAAGCGGCAGTTGCCGCCATCGGGTCCATTCGTGTAGCTCGAGCGCTCATTCGAGCTTGCTCTTCGAAGCTAAGATCCAGTTTCCGCCTTAATCGCTATATTGGTGCTCGGCAACGGAATGGCGCAGTCCTTGGCATTTGACGGCACTTGGATGCGCCACCACGCTATCGAGTTATCCAGATTATTGCCGATGATGCGCACTGAGGCTGGATGTATTGAGGGAACGAGGCATGACCAATCGTGGTCTGGTGGTTCTCAGTATAAGGCTGTTTGCGTTATTCATTGCCTTACAAGCGCTACTTTCGCCGTTGCAACCGTCTGTTCATGGCCACCTGCCGGCCGCAGCGGCAGTTGACAGCGCGAATAGCCTGCTGGGGTTGCCGCTGTGCCTTCTGGTGGCAGCGCTGCTGTGGGTGTGTGTGGGGCGGATCGCCGATTGGGTGCTTCCGGCGCGGCGCGGCCGTTCGCTTGCGCAAGGTGGCACTGTTACGGTGGATGACGCGCAGGTCATCGCTTATTCGGCCGTCGGTCTGTATTTGGCGGCGGATTCCCTCCCGGATATTTTTATTGCCGCGTGGCCGTTGCTGTCCAACCACATACAGATCGCGAGCTCGACGGAAGCAATCGCCGGGTTGGCGGCGCCTGCCATTCGTATGGCGTTGGGTGCTGTGCTCTTTCTCGGGGCCCGTGGCTTGGCGAGCTTCGTGCGCGAGCTGCGTCGTGCTCCAGCGCGTTGATTGACAAAGCACACGCGCTTCAGCTGTGCCCGCCGCAGGCGGTGATCGTATCAATAGGCGCTTACCGCGCGTTATGCTCATGGTGAAGGAATGACGGCACCCGGGTTGAGAATGCCGGTGGGGTCGAACGCTGTCTTCAGGCGGCGCATCAGATCGATCTCCACGCTTGATTTGTAGTGCGCGACTTCGGCTGGCTTGAGGCGGCCTATTCCGTGCTCGGCGGCAAAAGAGCCACTCATATCAGCAACGATATCATGCACGACGCGACTGAGCGCCTCCCAATGAGTGAGAAAATCCGCTGAGTCCATCGCGGGAGGCTGCGAGAGATTGAAGTGTATGTTGCCATCGCCGATATGCCCGAAGGGGCAGGGGCGAATCCCGGGAACGCGCGAAACCACCGCCGTGCTCGCCCGTTCGATAAACTCGGCGATCCGCGAGATCGGGATCGAGACGTCGTGTTTGATGCTGCCGCCCTCGTATTGCTGTGCGGCCGGAATGCCCTTGCGAATACGCCACAACGCCTCGGCGGAAACGCGGTCTCCGGCTACGCGCCATTCGGCGAGCAGTTCGTACCGGGCGGCCTGCTGTAGCGTCTCGCACAGTAGGTCGGGGAGCTGTTCCCTGCAGCGTGAGCTGGTGACCTCAATTAACAGATACCACGGGTAGGGGGCCGTGAACGGTTCGTTACAACCCTCTATATGGCGCAATGCGAACTCGACTGGAACGCGGCCCATTACCTCACAGGCGACCAATGTTTCTCCGGCAGCCGAGCGCAGCATGTCGAGCAGCACGCTCGCGCTCTCGAGCTGGCGAAGGCCGACGATGGCCGAGGCACGATGTCGAGGCTGAGGATAGAGTTTGAGCACGGCGGCCGTAATGATGCCGAGCGTGCCCTCGGCGCCGATGAATAAATCCTTGAAATCATAGCTGCTATTATCCTTGCGTAACGAATTCAGCCCATTCCAGACGCGACCGTCCGCCAACACCACCTCGACGCCGAGTACGAGTTCGCGCGCGTTACCGTAGCGCAGCACGTTCATGCCGCCGGCATTGGTGGATAGGTTGCCACCGATGTGGCAGCGGTCCTCCGCCGCGTAGCTCAATGGAAAAAGCCGTTGTTCGGTCGCGGCGGCTGCCTGGACGTTCGCCAATACGCAACCGGCCTCGGCCGTGAGCGTATAGTTGGCAGGATCGATCGCACGTATGCGATTCATGCGCTTGAGATTGAGCAGGATTTGGCGGCTTGCATCCTGCGGGGCGGCACCACCGCATAAGCCGGTATTTCCGCCTTGAGGCACGATTGCTACGCCCGCCGCAGCACAGGCCCGCACGACGGCGGTCACTTCGGCGGTATGTGCGGGCAGGACGACGGCGGCTGCTTGAGGCTTGAAGCGCCCGCGTCGCTCTTTGAGGTAAGGTGCCATTGCGCTCGGATCGCAGACAAAGCCTTCCGTGCCTACGGCTTCTCGCAGCGCTTGGAAAAAGCCTTCGGGTGCTTGGTGCTGGGGGGCCATATCGGGTTGCCGCTTGGCTTATGGAATCGGTGCCGAGCCCAAGGCTCGCTTACTGTTTACTACCTATTTTCCGGGCACATTGTAAATACAATACCAAGGAATTTGTGAGTCGGGTGCCCACAGCAATCTACGGTACAGGCAATGGAGCGCGAGTTCTGGTTACAGCGTTGGGTCCGCGGTGAGATTGGCTTTCATCAGCCTGCTGTCAATGCTTATTTGCGGCGTTATTGGAATGTGCTGGGGGTGCCTGATGGTGTGAGCGTCCTGGTTCCACTCTGCGGTAAAAGCCGCGACATGGCGTGGTTGCATGCCCAGGGGTATTCCGTGCTCGGCGTGGAGATCAGCCGGCGAGCCGCCGAGCAGTTTTTCAGTGAAAACGCGCTGCGCGTAACTCACCGCCAACTCGGCCCTTTTATTCATTATCAAAGCAGCGGAATCGACTTGCTTGTCGGCGACATTTTTGACCTGACCCCACAGATCGCGGGGCCAATCGGGGCGGTTTACGACCGGGCCTCCTTGGTCGCACTACCAGCGCCCATGCGCCGCCGTTACGCGGCGCATCTCAGCGCATTGCTGCCTTCGGGGCTACCGATGTTGCTGATTACGTTTGAATACGATCAGCACGAGATGCCGGGCCCTCCTTTCGCGGTTGTTGAATCCGAAATTCGCGATCTTTACCATGCGAGCTTTGCGCTCGACGTCATGTGGACGGCCGATGTGCTTAACGACTACCCGCGTTTCCGTGAACGCGGCTTAACTTGGTTGCAGGAGAAGGTCTATCGTCTGACCCGGCGGACGCAGTCGGAATAGACCCCCTCCTGCAAACCCTTTACGGAAAATTCGGTATGTTCGGTTCGACTCCTTCGATGTCCACATCCTCGTGATGGGTACGTATCATGTCGTCGATCTCATCGACACGATGCTTGGGTACATCCACCAGCATTAGAATTTCTCCCGCGTCGATGGCTTCACGAAACTTCTCCAACCGAGTACTGTCCCTGGCGACACCGATCATGCTCGACATCCACGCCCCAAAGCCCGCGCCGACCAATGTCATCGCGAGCACGGCCCCGCCGCCTATAACCAAACCCGCCGGGGGAACGGTTACCGCGACCAACCCGGCCAGGGCACCGGTGATGCCTCCCGCCGTCATACCCTTCTCTGCGGCGGGTATGAGATCGGTTTTCTGCCATTCACTGGCCGCTGGCAGATCCTCGAGTGGCGTCCCCTCGCGGGCCACGATATGAATGTGCCGCTCCTCCACATGATTGAGCAGAAGTTCATGGACAACGTTGCGGGTGGTTTCCACGTTAGGGAGTAAAAAATATAGCCTACGCATACTTGCCTCCAGGCTGCCCAGCGAGTGCTTGCTACTGCAATTGGTTTTTTGCAGATCCTCTGACTTTCATGTTCACACTATCGAGAGTAGGGGCAGGTTCCCAGGCTTTCAAGCGGGTCGCCTGCTGCCCAAGAATGTTGCACCGCCCTGCGTCGCCGTCCGGGAGGTAAACGGTTGGCAGATTGGCCAAAAATCAATCACGGGCTGCAGTGACGGCAAGTCGCTAAGGCGGATCGCTGTTCAAGCTGTAAAAACGGAAGCGGCCCACGGCTGGGCGCCTGGTTGGTGACTGCTTAGGCGAATAGCACTAGGTGCCATACAAGATCAACCTGCTGAGATTGACAGAAATCGGAGTCAAAAGGAGTGATGAGATGCGTTTTGGTCTCAGGGGCTTGTTCATATCGCTGATGTTTATTGGCACAAGCGCGGCGGCGACCTCGCTGGACGTGAATCTCAGCCCGCATGCCGTGCGGGCGGGGCTGGCTGAGCAGCTGACCAACTCCGGTCTGGAAATAGGGGGTCATTGGCTGCACGACATCGACGATGGCGATGTCCTTGACGCCACGCTACTCCTGATCGATGCGCCGGAACCCGGGCGCGGCGCGTTGGAGCTTGGGGTGGGCGGCAAGTTGTTGCTGATCGAGCAAGATGGTCCGGATGCCGAGGGTGCGGCGCTGGCCTTGGGTGGCAAAGTGCGGTACACGTGGCCCACCTTCAACCGCCTCGGCATCGGCGCCCACATTTATTACGCGCCGAACGTGAGCTCGGTTGGCGATGTGAAGCGTTATTTCGAGGGGGCGTTACGTTTGGAATACTTGATATTGCGTAATGCCAATGTCTATTTGGGTGTCCGTACCGTTCGCATTGGTGACGATCGACGTGATGAGACCCGTACCTTCGATGCCGGACCGATTCTCGGCGTAAGGCTCGACTTTTAACGGTGGCGGAGGTGTATGCGTCAACAGCCAGTGGGTTCGGATGTATCGCAGCGTTTTGCGGGCCCCGGAATCACCCATCCGATTTCCGGGCCACAAGAGGCGAACTGTCAGATACGCCCGCGTTGCGCGAATGATCGGCTTCTCAGGTGAACGCCTTGAGCGGATGGCATTTATAGGCCAGTGTGAGCCCATCGGCAATCGGTACCAAACACAGCTCAATACGCTCGTCGGTGTGCAAATAGCGATTGAGCTCCTTGATCGCCAAGGTGTCTAGGTCTGTTTGTTCCGGGTCAATCACCCGGCCCGCCCAAAGCGTGTTGTCGATGGCAATCAGCCCACCCGGACGCACCAGCTCCAGGGCGTGCTCATAGTAATCACGATACCCTTGCTTGTCGGCGTCTATGAACACGAGATCGAAGTGGCTCGCCGCGGAATCGTCCCTGCGCAGCGCGCGCAGCGTATCCACGGCAGGCCCCAGTCTGAGCTCGATGCGATCAGCCACTCCGGCCTCATGCCAATAACGCCGAGCGATTTCCGTCCACTCGCGGTTTAAATCACAGGTGACAAGGCGGCTGTCGGCCGTTTGGGCCAACGCCATCGACAGGGCGCTGTAGCCGGTAAACGTGCCGATTTCTAGAATGTTGCGCGCATTGAGCAGACGTACCAATAGCGCCAGCAGCGCGCCTTCCTCCGGGGCGATCTGCATGCCCGCTTCGCGTAACCCTGCCGTCTCCTCGCGAAGCCGGCGCTGCAGGGCGGACTCTCGTAGCCCCTGCGACAATAAATAGGCGTGCAGTTCACTGGAGAGTTGCAGGGTACGATTGCTCATGGCTTCAGGCGTGCTGCATAGGTTGTGACGACCCCGGCATTTTGCCGCCAAAGTCATTTCTATACTAGCGCCTATCTATCCACAACGACAGGATGCAACCAGGGGCAAATGATGGCTGTGAGCGAGGCTACCACGGCGCAAGGGCGCGGTGGCGTCAGGGACGACATCGGGAGCTTACGGGTGTTGCAGGTAACCGATACGCATCTGTTCGCTGATCTCTCGGGCCGGTTGGTCGGAGTTGATACGGAGCGCAGCTATGCTGAGGTGATGGAAAAGGTTCTGGGTGAGTTCTGGCCCGTAGACTTGATTCTGGTGACCGGTGACTTGGTGCACGATGGCTCGGAGAGCGGCTACAGCCGTTTCAAGAGCCAATTCGAAGATCTGGCGGTGCGCACGCTCGTGGTCCCGGGCAACCACGATGACCCTGCGGTCATGCGCCGAATTTTCAACGCCGGGCGCGTGACCTGGTCCGACAACGCCCTGCTAGGTCAGTGGCAGTTCATCATGCTGGATTCCTCCCTGCTCGGAAGCGCCGCCGGCCATTTGGCTGAATCGCAGCTGCAAATGCTCGAACAATGCCTAAGCTCACATCCCGAGCACCATGCGTTGGTTTGTCTGCATCATCATCCGATTGCCATCGGCTGCGACTGGATTGATCGCATTGCCGTGGACAACGGCGGCGAGCTATTCGAGATTCTGGATCGCCATGAGCGGGTTCGTGGCGTCGTGTGGGGGCATGTGCATCAGGAGTTCGAGTCGGTCCGCCGGGGTGTTCGATTGCTCGCAAGCCCATCGACTTGCGTCCAGTTTCGGCCCGGTCAGCGTGACTTCGCCGTCGATAATGCGCCGCCCGGGTTTCGCTGGTTGCAACTCTATGGCGATGGCCGTATTGAGACATCGGTCGTCCGTGTCGACGCCTCCTCGAGCAGTGTGGACGTTGAGTGCGAGGGATACCGATAGCAGCCTGA
>NZ_JBXWZQ010000117.1:0-5777 GCF_059432795.1 Nitrococcus sp.
CAAAGGCGTATCGGGCTGAGTGGGCCGTGCCGCCGAGTTGGCGGTGGCAAACGATTGGGGTGAGGGTCGGGGCCTACGTTGTGGTTTGCCCCTGGACTCGGGGCGCGCCGCTCGGTGAGCCTCGTCAGACGGTCTCGTGGCGCCGCGTCGGAAGGCGCACAATGTGCGTGGTGACCGCGCCGGCGATAACGATTAATAATGCCTTGACGAATAACACAGGCACCATCCAGATCACGCTCGTCAGTATGGTCACCCAAAGCAAGGTAAGCGCGGTGATTTTTACCCGAAATGGAATGCCTTTCCCGGCTTTATAATCACGGATGTATTGGCCGAAGACGGGCATGTTCATCAGCCAATCATGGAAGCGCTCGGAGCTACGCGCGAAACACGCCGCTGCAAGCAACAAGAAAGGCGTGGTGGGTAGCAGCGGCAACACGACGCCGAGCATACCCAAACCAACCGCGGTGAGCCCGATGCCAATCAAGACATAACGGACGATGAGCGGTAAAGACTTGGCCTTGGATGGCGAGTATTCGGTGCTCATCTCCACAAGCCGTTCGAGGATCGGTGTTTACTTTACCACCGAACCGGCTTGTTGGCGCAAGCGTTCGTTCACCTCCTCATTCCGCGCACGTAAGCTGACGGGCTGAGGGCGGCCGGGCGCTCAAACCGAGCACCAGGCGCCGACCAAGCACCGTTCAGTTGGCCGCAGGGGACCAGCGATGTTGCCTCGTTTGCAGCGAATCACCGTTTTATTGCTCAGTACACTCGCGCTCGGCTGGGCCTCGGGCTGTTCCGTTCAGGAGGGCATCCGCCTGGTGCTCAGCGGCAACCCGGGGGCGGCCGCTGAGCGGTTAGCCAAACAGCGGGCAATCGGTTACACGCGAAATCCGGCGGCACTGGTCCACGACCTGAGCGTGGCGAAAAGCCGCTTCCAGGCGCTGGTCAAGCTCCTGCGCGGCGAGGCCGGTCGCGAATGGGGCGAGAAAGAAGTCGTCGTGCCCTCCCGAAAGCGCTATGTCAAATACACCCAGAATTATAAAAGCCGTGCCATCGTGCGCTTCGACCGCGGCCGCGTGGAGGTGGAAACGCTCGATGAGCAGCAACCCATGCGCAGCCTGCGCGAGGCCATCGTCACGACCTTGCTCACGCCCGAGGATCCGCGGGCGGTCGATCTTTATTCCGATGACCCCGTGCGCCTCACCGGCCGCCCTTATCTCTATGGGCTGATACGCGACCAAAACGGTCGCGCCATAGGCACGCCGCCGCAGGCCGAAGCATTCGCCGATTACCTGGTGGCGCATAAAACCCAGCGGCGCACCATCGCCGCACCGCGCGGCGCCAAACCCGTGCATTTCGTCGCCTTGCCGATGGTAAACGACTACCTCAATCGCCAAGCCGAGCGCTACGCCCCGGTAGTGCAGCGCTATGCCCAACGCTTCGACGTCAGCACGAGCCTGATCTATGCCGTGATCCAGACGGAGAGCAATTTCAATCCGTTCGCCGTAAGCAGCGCCCCGGCGTATGGCCTGATGCAGATCGTGCCGGCCACCGCCGGCCGCGACGCCTTTCATCATGCCTTCAATGTGGATCGTATTCCCGAGCGGGACTACCTATTCGTCGCGCGGCAAAACATCGAGCTCGGCGCCGCCTACCTGGATCTGCTCCACAGCGATTACCTTGCCGGCGTGCACCACCCCGTATCCCGTGAATACTGCGCCATCGCGGCCTATAACGGCGGCATCGGCAACGTGCTGCGTACGTTCGGCGCTGACCGCCGAACGGCTTTGCAGGCAATCAACCAAGCCAAACCCGCCGAGGTTTACCGCCGTCTGCGCCGCCATTTCCCCAGCGCCGAAACCCGTCAATACCTGGCGAAAGTGCTCTCGGCGCGGCGCAGTTTCGTCAATCCCCCTCAATAGATCAGCGCTCGTGCGAACGGCCTTCGCCACGGCCCGTCAGACACCGCTGTGGAAATCTTCGGGCGGGATGCTGCCGGCGTAGGACACGGCGGCGGCCCCCCAGGCGACGGCCCTGCCAAGGGCAGTTTCCATGGCCTCGCCACGTCCGAGTCCATGCAAGAGGCCAGCCGCGAACACATCGCCGGCGCCGGTGCTATCGACCACACTGACCCGCGGCGCGCGCACGTGCAGCGCGCCGCTCGCGCCATGGGCTACGGCTCCCTCCGCGCCGTGAGTGATTACCATCCATCGCAAGTGTTTCCCGGCGATGCGCCGGCCGGCCGCCAAGGGATCGGCCAGGAACGCATCGTCCAGATCGGCAGCCGATCCGACCAGAATCTGCGCCGGCAAGCCACCCGCTTGCACGGGCGGCACATGCGCAACCACGGTTCCCCACTCCGCGCGCTGCGCCATGATCGGCGCAAGCGCCGGATCGGCGCTGCGCACATATAGGCACTCCCCCGGCAGACGCGCCAGATCGCCAGGCAAAGGCACGCGGGCGCGTGCCAAGTTGACGATGGTACGCTCACCGCTCGCGTCGATTAAAACCAGTGACCGGGTGGTCGCGGCCGCGTCCCGGGACAGCCGCGAGAGGTCGACACCGGCGGCGTCCAGTTCGCGCCTCAGGCACTCACCGTACGAATCCCGGCCTACCGCGCTGATCACCACGGCACGGTCGCCGGCGCGGGCGAGCGCGACCGCCGTGTTGGCCGCACCGCCGCCGAGGCGTTCGCCGCACCAGCGCCCCTGATTATGCCCGCCCGCGCGCAACGGCGCGTCGAGTTGGACCACCTCGTCGCGCGCCACCGAGCCAACGATCAAGATTCTCGCCATGCGACCCCCGCCCCGGACCCCGTGGATGCACGGTATGCCTACGTTATACGGAGCGCGCCGGAATCCGAATCACCAGGCGGGCACCGCCGAGGGGAGAGGCGGCGGCGCTCAGCGTGCCGCCATAGCTTTTCACCAGTTCATCGACGATTGCCAACCCGATGCCCTGCCCGGCGGCGCGGGCCCCTCGCTCGAGCAGCGTCTCCAGCGCCTGGGGCGGGAATCCGGGACCATCGTCATCGACCCCGATCACCCAGTGGTCCCCCGCTCGCTCGGCGTCGATCCCCACGCGCGCCCGAGCGCACTTGGCGGCGTTGTCGAGCAGGTTACCGAGCATCTCCATCAAATCATCCTCATCGGCGCGCAGCGCCAAAGCGGGAGAAATCTGCAGATCGAAACGCAGTGCCTTGTCCCGATACACTTTTTCCAGCGCTGCCACCAGCCGCTCCACGAGCAGTCGCAGCGGCACCGGCCGGCGTAACACCTGACGCCCCGCCGCCCCGGCACGCTGGAGCTGAGAGTCCACGATCCCCTCCATGCGCTGTAGCTGCTCGACGGCGATACGGCGCTGCTCGCCGCCGCGCTCATTGCCCTGCGCAATGCCCTGGAGCACGCTGAGCGGTGTTTTCAGGCTGTGCGCCAGATCGGCGAGGGCGTTGCGGTAGCGGGCCCGCTGGTGGTGCTCGTTTTCCAGCATGGCATTCAGCGCGCCCACCAGCGGCTGAAGCTCGTCAGGATAGCCCGGGCCAATGGCTTCGCGCTCGCCCGCCTCGATACCACGCAACTCCTTCATCAGGCCGCGCAGCGGCCGCAGACCCCATCGCAGCACGAGTACCTGAATTCCCAGCAGCAGCACGCCGGCACCGACGAGCCACAGCCACAGATTGGCCCGGAATTGGCTTATCTGAGCATCGACATCCGCCCTGTCCTCCAGCGCGACAACGGCGTAACGCCGCCCCTCGCCCCCCTCCTCGCCCAGCCAGCGTATGCCGAAGCTGAGCGCGAACACCGGGCCCACATTCGCATTCGGCAAGTCCTCGAACCGCCTTCGGCATGGCAGGGCGCTCCCTCGCTGGCGGTTCCATTACGGGCAGCGATTGCCCCGGGCGCGGTTGGGTCGGCATTATTTTCCCGATTCTCAGCGTGGCAGCCGCCGCTTCAGACGGCGTTGGTGAGATCGCCGCCGGCCGCAGCCATGCGCTCAGGCCGTGAGCAGTTCGAAGATATGGCCGTTGGGGTCATGGAAATAGACCCCGCGGCCGCCGCCGCGATGACTGATGCTCATATCGGCCAAGGCACGCGGCCCACTGCCGTACGTTATGCCCTCTTCCTGAAGGCGTCGGAAAATCCGATCGAACTCCTCTTCGCTTACCTTGAAAGCATAATGATGCGATTCGAAATCCGAGCGATTGTCGAAAGCCATTGTTAATCCATCATTGACCCTTACTGGAGCCAGATGAGAGACATCGCCCGCTAGGCAAAGCCCGGAAATGCGCGCAAATAACTTCATTGATTCCACCTCGAAAGAGGATACCTCGCCAGCAAAGGCGAGGCCGAAAATTCGCGCAAAAAACTTAGCCGATTTGATCTTATCGTGTGCCGGCACGATTGTGTGGTCGAGTTGTATGGCCATCGCAACTCCTCGAGGTGGGCCGTCTACGCTCCATTTAGGTGCTGAGTCACCGTATGGGCGAGATCGTGGAGAATCGGCAGGGCTCGAAATACCGCTCTGTGAAGCCCGCCCGATGACCACCGGGCGGACTGGGTTATGCCGTAGCGAGATCAGAAGCGGACGTTCAGCCCAACGATGCCCGAACGCCCCTGCAGGGGAGCCCGATCCTTGATGAAGGAGTTGTGCCGGCGGGCAACCTGGTCGAGCAAATTCGTGCCGCGCAGGAAAAGCTTCGCCTCCACGGGAGCTTCAGCGAGAATGTAGCTCGCACCCAGATTCAATATCGTATAGCCATCGGTTTGGGTCTCGAGCGAACCTTCGTTGCTTTGTGTGAATACCTTCGTGGCCTCGACGTTGGCTGTCAGCCGGCCTAGGTAGTAATCGAGACCGAAGCCCAGGCGCGGCGGGGAAATACGCGGCAGGTCCGGGCCACCACTTAGCCGGCCGCGGACCCAGTCACCGAACAGGCTCGCATCGAGAGCACCGTTGGCATTGTCAAACACCCGGTATAGCGCCTTCATCTCTGCACCCCAAAAGAGCGCATCGGACTGAGCGTAATTAATTAGCAGGAGTTCACCACCGGGATTGCCTTCGTCATCGACCCGATCGGCAGTACCGTCGCCGTCGCGATCCTGGGATTGCACAAAGATGAAGTTCTCGATCGCGTTGACGAACGCATTGACACGCCAGGTCAGACGCCCGTTGGTCTTGCGCAGGCCCAAATCGAGGTTGTTCGAGGTCTCCTCGTCCAGTCTGGTGTCACCGACCTCGAAAGTCCCGGTGGCGAAATGCGGCCCATTGACCAGCAGTTCCACCAGGCCCGGCGGTCGTTGCGCGCGGGTGGCGGTCAAGCTCAGCGCATATCCCGGCGTGAAATTCCAAAGGGCCCCGCCCGAGAGACTGTAGACGGTATGGTCGATATCATTATTGTCGATCATGCTTGGCTCGACGCCCTGGTGCTCGATGCGGCCACCGGCTTCAAAGTGGAAGTCGCGCCAGTCCGCATCCTCGAACAGAAAGACACCGACCGATCGTTGCTTGGCCGGCTGGACGAAGGCCTCCTCCCCCGTCGCATTGAAGTTGCGATGGATGTATTGCACGCCGAGGGTACCGATCAACGGGCCGACGGGCTCATGATTGAATTCGAGCCGGCTCTCCCAGGCTTCGTTGTTGAAGACCGTACCGACCTCACCCGGACCCTCGAACTCGATATGGTTGTAGTCGTTGTAACCGGCACGAACGCTGATACTGCGCAGTCCGGCGGCTGGCTTGTCGAGGCGGCCGGCCAAATCGAAGCGATCCTGCGTCTGGTC
>NZ_JBXWZQ010000118.1:0-8693 GCF_059432795.1 Nitrococcus sp.
GGTCCTAATCATGCCGCGGGCTCCTCTCGCTCGTCAGCAAGGTGAGGCGTAACAACTGGCCCATCCGAGCCGTTGAACGATCGATGGCACGAAAGGCATCACGATCGACCTGCTGACAGATAACCCCGGGCAATCCCTCGAGCTCCATTTCAACCAAGCAGCGCTTCTCGATGCCGCCAGAGCCGAGCATTACGTCGGTAAGTGAAACCATAACTTTGCGAACGCGGTTCTCCCACTCGCCGATACAAGCCAGCACCTTACGCCGGATATAGCGATACAAGTGCCGGTTCAATCGAAAACGCTCAGCATGAATCTCGATCCGCATCCTCGTGAGGACCTCCCTGTAAGGTGATTGCCACACCCGCTGTACCCTTAACTAGATATAGACCATCCAGCAGCTGAAAAAAGCGCTTTAAAGTGCCGATTTTTTTCCTCAATGCGCACTAACCAAGTACCTCACTCAAGGGCGTATTGCAACACGTTTCGACAGATTCCCCAGCCGTCGACGGCATGAGAATAACTCAATCGCTCGACTTGCGGACGGCGTGGCGTGCTCGTCTGTTGCAACTTACAGGTGAGCTGCATCGATCGGTACGCGGGCGGGGCCGTGGCAGTATCGCTGCACATGCCTTCGAGGCTCGAGGCCGATACAAGCCCGGATGTCATAAAACGCAATCGACGCATTTCGGGCGCATGCCATCGTATCTGCTGCGACACCAGAGAACGCCTACTTGCTGCGTTTGTAGCCTGCCGCCCGGCCAATACGGAACTAAAGCGCCGAATTCGTCTGCAGGAAATGAGCGCGGGCGACTACATGTTCGGATAGGTGGGACCGTCCCCGCCCTGTGGTGCTGCCCAGTCGATGTTCTGGGTCGGGTCCTTGATGTCACAGGCCTTGCAGTGCACGCAATTGGACGCGTTGATTTGCAGCCGCGGGCGCCCGACCTCGTCGTCGACGATCTCATACACCCCGGCCGGGCAATAGAACCGCTCCGGCGCATCATAGCGGGCGAGGTTGATATCGATCGCCTTCGTTGCATCCCTCAGCTTGAGATGACACGGCTGATCCTCGGCATGGTGGGTGTTGGACAGATAAACAGAGGACAGACGATCGAAGCTGACTTCGCCATCGGGCTTGGGGTAATCGATCCTTCGAACCTGGTCTTTGGATTTCAAGCGGCTGTGATCGGCACGATGGGCGAGTGTCCAAGGGGCGCGACCACACAAGAGATACGTGTCCACGGCTGAGTAGGCAAGCGCCGGCCACAACCCCCAATGAAAGCTCGGCCGTATGTTGCGCGCGCGGTAAAGCTCATCCCAAAGCCAGCTTTGTCGCAACCGCTCGGGATAGGCCTTGACCTCCCGTGGCGTATCGCCGGGCTGCTGCAACGCCTCGAAGACCGCCTGCGCCGCCGTCATTCCGGACTTGATGGCCATATGAGTCCCCTTGAGCTTGGGCACATTGAGGAAGCCCGCGGCGTCACCGATGAGCATGCCACCCGGAAAGGTCAGTCTAGGCAGACTCTGATAGCCGCCTTCGACCAGGGCCCGCGCCCCGTAGCTCACCCGGCGGCCGCCGTTGAACGTGGGTCGGATGGCGGGATGGAGCTTGAAGCGTTGCATTTCCTCGAATGGAGAGAGATACGGGTTGGCGTAATCCAAGCCCACGACAAAGCCCACCGCGACCTGGTGTTCCTTCATATGATAAAGGAACGCCCCACCGTACGTGCATGAGTCCAGGGGCCAGCCGAGGGTATGGATCACCCTTCCCAGGTGGTGATGCTGCGGCTCGATCTGCCATAGCTCTTTTATGCCCAGACCGTAGGTCTGCGGTTGCCGGCCCGACCTCAGGTCAAAGCGCTCGATCAACGTCTTGGTCAGCGAGCCGCGGCAGCCTTCGGCGAATAGCGTTTGCGTAGCGTGCAGTGCGATGCCCGCCTGATAATGGGGCCCTGGCGCACCGTCGGCGGTGAGCCCCATATCACCGGTGACTACGCCATTCACCGAGCCGTCGTCCCGGTAGATTATGTCCGCGCCGGCAAAACCGGGGTAGACATCCACGCCCAGCGCCTCCGCCTGCTCCGCAAGCCAGCGGCAGACGTTCCCGAGGCTGACGATATAATTGCCCTCGTTGCGCATCTGCCGCGGAACCGGCAGATGATAGGCTTTAGCGGCACCGAGAAAGAGAAATCGATCCTCGGTCACCGGGGTATCCAACGGCGCCCCGCGCTCTCGCCAGTCGGGAATAAGCTCGTCCAATGCCCGTGGCTCGATCACCGCCCCCGACAGGATATGGGCGCCGATTTCGCTGCCTTTCTCGAGCACGCACACCGAAAGCTCGCGGCCGTGCTCCAACCCGAGTTGCTTGAGTCGGATTGCCGCGGCCAGCCCCGAAGGACCGCCCCCGACAATCACCACCTCGTATTCCAGACGCTCGCGTTCCAAGCGCGTGCTCCTCTGAGTGCTCCGGCGGGCCTTCGCCCCTTGCGCACGTTGCGGCTCGGCCGAGATCAGCCGGACAACGCCTGCCGAGAGTCTATCGACTCACCTCGGGCTAGAGTCTCCAAGCATAGGCGCGCAGCTTGAATTTCTGCACCTTGCCGGTGGAGGTCTTGGGCAAATCGCCGAACACCACGGTGTCAGGCACCTTGATAGGCGGCAGTTCCCGGCGGCAGAACTCAATGATTTCAGCGGCGCTGACAGCCTCCGTACCCGGCTTCAGCGTGACGAACGCACACGGAAGCTCGCCGCCTCGCTCATCTTTGATCGCTACCACCGCCGCCTCCATGATCGCCGGGTGTTGGCAGAGCACCGACTCGATCTCGAGGCTTGACACGTTCTCGCCCCCCGAGACGATGATATCCTTGCAACGGTCCTTAATCTCCATTTGACCATCGGGGTGCCAGATTGCCAGATCCCCCGTATGGAGCCAGCCGCCTTCAAACACCTCCTCAGTGGCCTGCGCGCTTCTGAAATAACCATCCATGACGGTATGGCCGCGTAAGAAAAGCTCACCGATCGTGCGCCCGTCTTTCGCCACCGGCGCCCGGGTCTGCGGATCCGCCACCATAAGCTCCTCCAACATGGGGTAGCGCACGCCTTGACGTGCCTTGAGCCGCGCACGCTCCTCCGGCGGTTGCTCATCCCATTCGGGGCGCCACGCACACACCGTCGCCGGACCGAACGTCTCGGCGAGACCATAGACATGAGTCAGCTCGATGCCCATGGCCTCGAGCCCAACGAGGAGCGAAACGCTCGGAGCCGCCGTGGAAGCCATTACCTTGACCGGGTGATCGAATCGACGCTTGTCCTTGGCGGGCAGGGCGAGCAGCGCATTCAACACGTCCGGGGAAGCGCAGAAATGACTGACGCGATGGCGGCGAATCGCCTCGATCACGGACTCGGCCCGTCGATCGCGCAGGCAGACATGCGTACCCCCCATGGCCGTGATGGTCCAGGGGAAGCCCCAGCCATTGCAGTCAAACATCGGCAGCGTCCAGAGATAGACGGGATGGTGGGGTATGCCCCAGGCGAGAATATGGCTGACGGCGGTGAGATAGGCCCCTCGGTGATGATAGACGACCCCTTTGGGGTTCCCCGTCGTCCCCGAGGTGTAGTTGATCGCAATCGGCTGCCATTCATCATGCGGGCGTTCCCCGGAAAAATCGGGCTCACTCTCGGCGAGCAGCGCCTCGTAGCCCAACGTCCCAAGACACTCACCACCGCCACCTTGCGCATCTTCGACATCGACCAGCAACGGCCCGGTTGGCAACACGGCCAGCGCTTTCTCAACGGTCTCCGAGAACGCCGTGTCCGCAATCAGGACCCGAGCCGAGCTGTCCTGTAGCATAAAGGCAATTGCCCGGGCTTCCTGATGGACATCGAGTGCGTTGAGCACGGCGCCGAGCATCGGAACAGCAAAATGAACTTCAAGCATCTCCGGCGTGTTCGCGAGCAACACCGCCACGGTATCGCCGCTTCTGACCCCCTGGGCGTGAAGCCCCGCAGCAAGCCGCCGCGCCCGCTCGTGCACTTGTGCCCAGGTTCGCTGCAGTGCGCCATGAATCACGGCCGTATGGCCGGGATAGACCGCGGCGGTGCGTTCTATGAACGTCAGCGGCGATAAGGCAGCGCAATTGGCATGCTGACTCTGTTCGCGAGGTGGCTCGGTTCCCTCTCCGGACGCGTTTCTCATTGCTCCTCCTCCAGGACGAGGTCTCGGCGGCCGCCTCGCCTCATAGCCAAGCATCGCCTCACCGCGTGTCCGAAGAGTCGACTCACTGGCACCATCGCTTATCTATGGCTAGGCGTCAGGGCCTTGTGCGCCCCCTGTTGACGGAGGTGATTTACGCCCGCTTGCCTACGACGCAGGAAAACCGCGACGCTCCTTCCTGCTACTAAACCATACCGGCCTTGCTGGCGGGCCGTTGCGGCTTGTCCAAACATCCACATGGTCGAGCGTGCTCTTCCACTGTCTGATAACAGTAAAAAAGTTTGCGCCGCTTCTGCTTGGGGTCGTCGTCAGACGAATTGTTCAAAAGCGAGACATTGCGGTACAGCGTTTCCAGATACTCTTGTTGCGCCGACTGCTGCTCATCGCTTCCGTTACTCTCGAAAATCATAGTATCGGAAATCTTGCATGCGAACGCGATGACCTCTCGCCAGTTTTTCAACCACATGCAGACCGATAGCAAAAAAACTACATCCACTTTAGGCTCTGGAATGAAATCCTCGATCAACTCCAGCGGCTCAAGCTCGAGGTCAAGCGTATAGAAATTCAAACCCTTTGTGTCCCGCAACGACTTGATGCGATTCGCGGCATTGATCATGCGGCTATCGTAGTCAATTCCAACCCCCCATCTGAGCTCGTCAGCGAGCGCAAACAGCATGCCGCCTTGATTACAGCCGATGTCCAGCACCGTTTTTCCATGGAAATCGATTGGTACGTGTGCCAACCTTTTCGTCGGATTGCGCTGACCCTGCAGCTCCCGTCCATTGATCTCGATCGTGTGGTAGCCGGCAGAGTATTGATTGGCAGAGTAGATCGAACCGCTGGTTTTCGTATAGCTCAAAAGATTGAGTAATTGCCGAAATGAGCGTTCGTCGCTCTCATAGAGGCAATCGAGCGGCATTCTTTCGAACGAATACGGTTTGAGTGGATGGTTCTTGCCTCCCGCTACGTGTCGTAGATAATTGGCCAGCGCTCCCATGCCCGGCATTCTCTTCCCCATTGATTTCGCAATTGCCATAATCGAATCCCATCCACTTCCCTGAATATCCTGTTGCGTGGCTCCGAATTTGATGCAACATCCGCTGGTGCGCGCGTAGTAGTCATGGTTTTTGTAGCACCACTGCCGCCTTCCTATCCAACACAGCCCCCATACGAATTTCCCTATGACCGGGACACGATCGACGTCGGCCCTTCTCAGCTCGACTCTGATTTCGTCACCGTCGGCTAAACCCAGGGCGTCTCGAAGGTGCACCGTGGACAACAGCTCGGCGATATGCAAGGGCGCATGCCGCCATCGATAAAGCCACACCGCTATTCCGTTTATCGAAGCAGGCCATAGCAAACGCTTTTCCTTGTCGAATCTGATAGCGTTTTCGTTTACGAGTTTGACAGGGCGTTTGAAAACGACGTTAAGGGACCCGGCAATCAGATCCGCTCCGAGGATGCTTTTGAGTTCCTCGGCGTGCTCGCCTACGTCTACGGCCGCTCTGCCTCGGCCAGACATCACCTGTCCAACAAATGCCAATCGCTCGGACACACTCCCTCCTTGGCCACTCGCGCACAACGAACGAAAGCGGACGCAACGTTATAAGCCGCTCCCCAGTCGCCGGCTCCGTCCTCAGTGGGCGAGATGAGTTTACGACGGAGCCCAAGGGACGGTTAGACGTCTCCGGACGAGCTACACTGTGCGCCACGCTCGGTATTGCCGGTGTGATGAGCGTGGGCCTCGACCATGCCCGGCACGAGCAGGCCGGGGTCTAGCCGCCTGGTGAACCAATTGACGCCCCAATGCAGATTGGGACCGGTGGCGCGCCCCGTCGCGCCGACCTCGCCTAGGCTTTGGCCCTTCTGAACCACCTGACCGGCGCGCACCGCAATTTCCCTGAGATGTATGTAGGTAGTGGAGATTCCGTGCCCGTGGTCCAAAATCACGGTGCCACCGGACAAGAATAGCTCTGGCGCGGCAAAGCGGACCACGCCAGCGACGGGCGCACAAACGGGCGTGCCGGCCGGCGCGGCGATATCGACACCCGTATGCGGGCTGCGGGGCTTGCCGTTGAGAATTCGCTGACTGCCGTAAACTCCGGTGAGTACACCGACCACCGGCCAGCTCCAGGCGCCGTCATAATCCGTGCGCGGCGTGTTTCCCGACCGGGCGGTGCGAATTTGTGCCGCCTCACGGCGAATCCGCGCGAGGTTCGCTTCGCTCGGGGTCACCTCCCCTGCAGGTAGGCCATCGATTCGTTGAACGGGGTACGGGCGCTGGCGAATGGTCAGTTTGCGCCTCAGTACGCTGGCGTCCGGGAAACGGACCTCGAGCACCATTCGCTCGTTCGCGTCGCGGCCGAACCCGATGACGAATTCACCGTCGGGCGCGACACTGAGATCGCGCCCGTCAAAGCGCGCCTGAGCTCCTGGCGTCGTGTAACCGACCAGCATCCCGCCTTGGACGGGATCGCCCTTGAGCTCAAGGCGCTCGCTCGCCGGCACGTTACTCGCGCAGAGGAGCAAAGCCAACTGAACTAACCGCCGTGACCGCTGCATATCCCTATTCCGAGCAAAAAACGTCCCTATAACGACGATCGATACTGCCTGACAGCTCTGAGCACAGCTTACCCCTGGATCCGGCGCTTGCGAATCCCCATCATCATGGTGGACAAAAAATAGACCATCGCACTGACGAGAACGATCGTCGCACCGGAAGGAAGGTCCGGCCCGTAGGACAGCCCAAGACCCGAGAACGTGACCACGGCACCCAAGCCTGTCGCGAGCAGCATCATCGCACCCAATGAGCGCACCCACTGACCGGCGACCGCCGCTGGCAACGATACCAGCGCGATTACCAATATCAAACCAACGACCTGGATCAGCAGAACCAGCGTCAGGGCCACCATGCAAAGCAAAAGGAGGTAGAATCGTGTCACCCCGATCCCGCGCAGCCGGGCGAATTGCTCGTCGAAGCAGACGGCCTGGAACTGACGGTGGAACAACGCGACCAAAGTGAGGATCACCGCATCGAGACCGGCCATCAGCCACAGGTCATCGGGCGTGATCAATAAAATATTACCGAACAGGTAGCTCATCAGATCGACGTTGTAGCCGGGCGCACGCGAGATGAATAAAATGCCGATCGCCATGCCGCCGGCCCAAAATGCCCCTATGAGCATGTCTTCCTGCTGCCGCCAGCGCAGGCTCACCCAGCCGATCAGCAAAGCCGCCAGCACAGCCGCCACTAGTGCGCCGCCGAACGGCGACCAACCCAAATAGTAGGCCACACCCACGCCGCCCAGCACGACATGCGCGATACCGCCGACCAGATAGCTGATTCGCTTGACCACGACATACGGGCCGATCACACCGCAGCCGAGACTGGCCAGAAGGCCCCCGAGCAGCGCGTTCTGAAGAAAGGCGAAATTCATCAGGGCATGGACGAACTCCATATCGTCAGCCGTGCCCCTCGTGCTGAACGAAGCGAATGGGGCGACCGTAGAGCCGCTCGATGGTCTCGGCCGTAAGCGGTTCAGTCGTGTGACATACGAGCTCCCGGCTCAGGCAGGCGACACGGGTGACGTACTCGGAGACGAAGGCGATGTCGTGAGTCACGACAAGGATGGTCATTCTGCGATTGAGGCCCTTCAACAGCTCGAATAGATCCCGCTCCGCACGGGGATCCAGATTGGCGGTCGGCTCATCGAGCAGCAGAATTTCCGGTTCGGTAGCAAGTGCCCGGGCAATCAACACGCGTTGGAACTGCCCGCCGGAGAGCTGACCGACCGGTCTGTCGGCGATCTCCGTCAGCCCCACTTCCTGCAGGCTGCTCATGGCAACCGCGCGGTCGTGCCGTCGGTAGCCCAGCAACGGTGTGCCCCGCCCCAGTCGCCCCATCAACACCACCCCGCGCGCGGAGATCGGAAAATCACGAACGAAATCGACATGCTGTGGCACATAGCCGACGCGTCGGCGGGCACGTACCGGTTCGGTCCCCAACACCCGCACCCGCCCGTGGCTCGGCACGAGCAGCCCGAGTATCACCTTGAGCAGTGTGCTCTTGCCGCCTCCGTTGGGCCCTACCAGGCCTAAAAATTCACCCGCGTTGAGGGCCAACGTCACGTCTTGAAGCACGATGGGGCCATCGTAGCGCGCCGTGACGCCCTCGAGATCGATCACGCGTTGCGAGCTCACTGCATCGCCTCGCGCAAGGATCGAGCAAAGTGAAGCAGGCTGGCAGCGTAGTCTTCAGCGAGCGGATCGACTCGTATCACCTGCGCGTCGATGGCTCGCGCCACCGCCATGGCGGGGGCCGTGCTGTGCTGGCGTTGCACAAATATCGCGCGAACTTCCTCCTGCTTGGCCCATTCGATCAAACGTCCCAGAGCGGCTGCCCCGGGCGTTTTACCAGAGACCTCGATCGCAATCTGGCGCAGCCCGTACTCGTCAGCGAAACAACCCCACGCCGGATGGA
>NZ_JBXWZQ010000119.1:0-12590 GCF_059432795.1 Nitrococcus sp.
GAGGGCAGGGCTGGGAGGTTGCTCGTTATTGTCGGTCAGTGATGTTGCCGTGTCGATTCCGTTGTGTTTTCGTCGGAGGGATGCCGGAGAAGTCCCAAGGGCCGCGGGTTGCCGCTTTCGCAAGCCGTCGCTCGCCGGGCGCGGGAGGTGCCCGCCGACGCCGTCGTCTACCCGACTCGCCTAGGCTGAACTTTTTGCCAGCCGTGAACGGTGCTATAATCGGTACTGTTTTCCAGTACCAAATAGGGTAATATGATGGACAACATCATCTCGGCCCAGGAACTCAAGCGCCGCGGTATTGCCGCCGTCGACGCGGCACTGCGCGAGGGACCGGTGCACGTGATACGGCGAAACCGGCCATGCTACGTCATTCTCAGCGAGGAAGACTACCAGCGTCTCGTGGATCGACGGCGTGCCTCGGAACGGCTGTGGGAACGCCTGTTGACCCCTGCGTCGACGGATGGGCGCAGTGCACGCGAGATCAACGCGGCGCTGGAGGCCGAGCGAGGGGCCTGGGATGACCCCCACGCAGGCGGCTATTGAGGGCGATTGGTGCGGTCTTTCAGGGATTGATTCGGCCCCGTGATATTTCTCGACGCGAGCGCCATCATCTACCTGTTCGAGGGCGATGCGGAGGCGCAAGCTGCGGTTCGCCGCACGCTGACGGAGCTGCACACGCCGGAGCCTTCACCGCCGCTGGCGGTCTCCGCGCTCAGCCGTCTGGAGTGTCGCATCCGGCCGCTGCGTGAAGGCAACACGGCCTTGCTCGAGCGCTATGATGCCTTTTTCATGGATCCGGGGTTGGAAGTGATTACCCTGGACACGCCTGTGATCGACCGTGCCGCGGAGCTGCGTGCCGATCAGCGGCTGCGAACGCCGGACGCTTTGCAGGCGGCATCATTGCTGGTGGCGAATGACCGGGGTCACTTCGTGACCGGAGACATGGATTTTGCGGCGGTGCCCGGTTTGCGCGTGCGTTGTCTGTGGGATCAAAAATAATCCCGCGGTGGGCTACTGGCATTATCCGCTCTGGGATGTGCTGATATTTCAGGCGTGGTTGGAAGATGGCGACGGTGCGGCAGGTGAGACGATATCGCTCGATAGCCGCTTGAAAGCAATGTGACTATGGTCATATTTGATTCGCGAATTATATGATGGAAATCAAAGCCTCGGAGTTCAAGGCGCGCTGCTTGAAACTGATGGAGCAAGTGGCCGATACACGCAAAGTTGGCGATCGCGTGTGCTGGAACTCCGAAGCGGGCGAAGTCAGCGGAAAAATCATCGAAGTCCATACCCGCGATGTCGAATACAAAGGCCACATGCGCCGGTGCAGCGAAGACGACCCGCAGTACGAGATCAAAAGCGACAAAACCGATCACATCGCGATGCATAAGGGCTCCGCGCTGAGGAAGGTGGAGCGCTGAGAGGGAGCGGTGCGACGTCCTTCGTTGCAGCAGTCTTTCCGCCGGATGCGTCGATCTCGGATCGAGAGCAACTCGTTCACAGCAATGGCATCGTTCCACGCGCCAGCAAGCGTTCCGCCTCGGTGACCATCCTCCGCAGAACCTGCGCCGCCGGCTCGACCGTGGTGATGAGATCGATGGCCTCCCCGCAGAACACGACAGCGGTATCGACATCCCCGCTCGCCGCGGCGTCCCAGTAGCTGGCGCCCTGACGTTCGAGATCGCCTTGAAGTCCGGCTTCATCGCCATGCCAGCGGGCAGTGAACCGATTCCTAAGCGCGCGTCCGGTGTACGGCTGTGGCCAGGAATAGCCGCGGACGATATCGAAGACCCGCGTGCGCAGCGTTTCATCGCCTTTGCCTCCGGCGATCGCCCGCTTCGCGGCCTCGTGCCCGAGCGCCTCTTCCGTAGCATAGAAGCGTGTCCCGACCAGCGCACCGCTCGCCCCTAACACCAGGGCAGCAGCTAGCCCGCGTCCATCGGCGATCCCTCCCGCTGCCGCCACCGGCAACGGTGCGACCGCGTCCACCACCGCCGGCACCAATGCGAACGTGGTTCGGCTCGCACCGTGACCGCCCGCCTCGGTACCCTGCGCCACGACAATGTCGGCTCCACCCTCAGCCGCCCGTACGGCGTCCGCGACGCTTTGCACCTGGCAGATCACTTTGGCGCCCGCGTCTCGTGTTTTCCTGACATAAGGGGTGAAATCCCCGAAGGAGAACATAACGGCGACCGGCTCCTGATCGAGGGCCAGGTCCAGGAGTGAGGGATCGCGGGCGAGCGACCAGGTGATAAAGCCGACTCCGACGCGGGCGCCTCGGCTTGCATGGAGCTCGCTACGCAGCCATGCCGCATCGCCATAGCCGGCACCGAGCAATCCCAGACCGCCGGCCTCACTGACGGCGGCCGCAAGAACTCCGCCGGATACGCTACCCATGGGGGCAAGCAGCACCGGAAGCTCAATGTCGAGCAGCTTGGTCAAGCGCGTATGCATCATGCCCCTTTGTCTGTCGCACGCCCCGAACAGCATCCAAGGCCGTAGTAGATGTTAGATAGCTTATCACCGCGCAACAAAGACTCGGTGCGCTTCGCGCAGGCGTGTGATCAGCGGGATTTCGAGGAGCGTTAACCGTCCTTTTCCAGCTCATGGAGAGCGATCAGCGAGTGCGCGTAAGCGCCGCCGGCGCGCTGGTGTGCCAGGTGGCGAGGTTCTCGGTGATGCCCTCGGACTCGATCATGATGATATCGGCGCCGGCGTCGAGCGCCTGCCGGGCGCGATCCACAAGATCACCTACGTCCTTTTTGCCCTCGGCGGCGAGCTCCGCCTCGGTGGAGTCGCCGCCGGAGCCGAACTGGATGCCGAGCTCGGGCTTGGCCTTGAGGTCCGCGCGTTTCACCCGCTCGACTAGCCGGCACAGCCCAGAGGTCGGCATCGACAGGAAGTCGGTGGAGATCTCGATGACGTCGAAACCCCACCTCTTTCGCCTCGTCGAGGTACTTCTCCACCGCCTCCGGGCCGTAGCGCAGCACGGTCTCGATCCAGCCGCCGCCGGAGGAGATGTAGGCGTCGTGTTCGTGGGCGAAATCGCTCATCGCGCGTACCTGCGCGCGGGGCAGGATCCGCCGGCCAATGCGAAGGAGTGGAACGACTGGCCCGACAAGCTCCATTTGCTGACGCGGTGAGGGAGGAGCCGGGCAATGTCGTCTTGTGCACTCAAGGCTGGCCGGGCACGCGCCAATGCGTGCCATACTGTACTGGCACCCGTGGTATCGCGGCCCGCCGACTGCCGCTCGCGGCGCACGGTACCACCTCTACGGGCAGCAGCCAGCGCCACGCCCTGATGCCGCGCTCGTTTTCACGGACGTCGCGTTGACGGGGCACGGTGGCGGGGCATTGTTTGCCCGGGCGACGCCTCGAGCCAATGGGCGACGAGCTCGGTGAACGGCGTTTTGTGACAGCGCACGGCCTGCCGGGCGCAGGCTTGCGCGTTGCAGTTATCGCCATAAGCGAAGTGGATGAGCGCTTCTCGCAGGTACCGGGACGCCTCGGCTTCAACGGCCTGTGCCAAGCCGAGGTCGGCGCCACAGCGGGGGCACAGGGGCTCGCTCGTCAATGCGGCCCGGCACAGCGGACAACGGGCCATCTCAGGCCTCGAGGAAATAGATCAGGTCGGTGAGTTGCTCAATCGCCGCCGCCAGTGCCTGCTCGTCGCCCTCGGCGATCGCCTCGTTGATCTGCTCGACGCCATCAACCAGATCCTCGCGGTCTTCGGCCGTGGCGCCGTCCATAAGTTGCTCGGCCTTTTCGATTAGTGCCCTGCCTTCCTCAGCCTGGCCCAGCGCCGTCGCGTTGGCGCCGCCGGTGTGCGCGGGCGTCGACTCGCCTTCGAACAGTTGCCCGATACGCTCACGCGCGGCATCGAGTGATCGCGTCTCGTTACGCTCGACCGCCTTGTCAATGCGGATACTTTTCTCCAGATCGGTCGCTTTCTCTCGTGCCGTGACGTGGAGAATGCCGTCCAGATCCAGTGCAAACGTCATCACTACCGGGTTACCGGCGGGCGCATCACGCAGGCCCTCGACCGTGAAGTGCCCGATCCGCGTGTTGTTGAGCGCATCCGACGCCTCCCCTTGGAAAATCTGCACGTCGACGTTCTGTTGGCCATCGTGAAGGGTATAGAAGACCTCGCTCTTGGTGACCGGAATCGGCGTGTTCTTGCGAATGACCGGAACAAAGCAATAGGGATGATATGCGCCGTTCAATTCGCCCACCGCACTGGTCCCGAACGTGTACGGGGTGATATCGACCAGCACCGTGCGAACCGGGGCGCCGGCGATGATGGCCGCCTGGCTCGCCGCCCCCGTGGCGACACACAGCTCCGGATCGAGTTCACCGCGCGGCTGTAGCCCCAGTTCGGCCTCCAGCCGTTGGGCGATGAGCGGCGTACGCGTCGCCCCGCCGACGAGTAGGACTTCATCCAGATCGGCGGTGGTCAGACCGGCACCGTCGAGGGCCGTATGCACGGCTTCGAGCGTCTCGTCCACGTAGGCCGAAATCATCGCCTCGTAGTCGCTACGCGCCAGTTCCAGCGCCAGATTGACCGGCCGGCCGTCGCGTTCCAGCAGGTACTCTTGCTCGATGCACGCGTATGGCTGATCGGAGAGCGCGATTTTGGCCGCCTCGGCGGCCCGCCGGATACGACCCATGGCGGGGGTCGATGCCGCGGCGTCCACGTCGTGGATCTGTTGCAGGTGGTTGAGTACGTGCTCGATGATTCGGCAGTCGAAATCGTCGCCGCCCAGGTGATTATTGCCGTGGCTCCCCAGCACCTCGACGACGTCACCTTCTATCGCCACGACCGAGACGTCGAATGTGCCGCCGCCGAGATCGTAGACCAGAACATGCTGGCGCGTCGACGATCCGGCCTCATAGGCCAGGGCGGCGGCGGTCGGCTCATTGATGATGCGCGCTACTTCCAGGCCCGCGATTTCGCCGGCTTCGCGCGTCGCCTGGCGCTGCGCATCGGAGAAATAAGCCGGTACGGTGATGACCGCGCGCGTGACGGGCTCGCCGAGATGGGCCTCGGCCACGCTCCGGAGCCGGCGCAGGATCATGGCCGAAATCTCCTGCGGGCTGTAGTGCTGGTCACCCAGCATGACCGACTCGTCGCTGCCCATCTGCCGCTTGATGGAACGAACGGTGCGTTCCGGGTAGAGCACTGCCTGGTTTTTCGCCGGCTGGCCGACCAACAGCGAATCGGCGTCATCGAGACCCACCATCGAGGGCAGCAGGCGTGTCCCCGGTTCGATCTCCAGCACCTCCACGCGCCCCTGCCGAGCCACCGCAACCTCTGAATTAGTTGTTCCCAGGTCGATGCCGATAATGTTCTCGCTCATAGGTCTTGCTCTGTCTTGTTGGCCACGACCTCCGCCAGGCGCAATACTTCGCCTGCACGTTGATAGCCCCGGTGGGCTTCCTCCAGTACCACGCCATCTGGTTGGCCGGGCTCGGCGCGCACCGCAGCCACCCGCATCACATGCGGGTCGACAGGCTCGCCGATCGTCTTCACCGGGATGACGTCGTAGGCGGCGAGGATCTGGTCCAGGCGCCGCAGGGTGATGCCCAGGCCTTTGCTCAAATCATCGATCAATGCCCGTTCACGGCGTGAGCACAGCCGCGCGAACAGGCCTGGGCGATGCCGGGCGGCGAACCGATGGGCCGGCTCCAGGCGATCGCGCAAGGCGATCAGCTCCCGCAGCAGTCCGCGTTCGGCACTCGCTGTTGCCGCGGCCTGTTGGGTACGACACGCTTTCAGCTCTTCCTCGGCCCGCCTGCCACTTGCTTCCAGGGTCGCAAACACACCGCGGAACTCATCCAGTGCGCGCTTGACTTGACGGGATTCGAGTCGCACCTCGTTTCTCAGTCCGGCGAGCTCGGTGAACAGGGTGTACAGGTCCACCTCGCGCCCCGTCTCGGTCTCGTCATGCGGCCCTTCCGGCAAGTCGTCCAGATAATCGCGCAGCTCGCCGATCAGCCGCTCCTTGGTCTGCTCATCCATTGATATCAACCGACCTCCAGGCCCGACGCCAGTGCTTGTCGGATCTCCTCGGCCGTGGGGCGTCGCCGCGTACCGGGTTCGAGCACCCGCGCCGCGATATCAGCGCCGGTCGGAACCTCGAGATGAAACAGATCGTGGGCGAGCCGCCGCCGATGGCTGCGGATCTGTTCATAGGCGTTGCGCAGCCTCTGAAACCCCTCGGGGTCGCGCTCTGGCGGATGCCTGCGCAAGCCGTCGAGATAAGCCGCTCGGATCGCGCCGTCATCGGCATGCGCCCGCGCCACGCCGAGAACACGGTAGGGATCGTTCATTGTTCGTCTCCGAATAGATCATCCTGAAAGGGATTCGTGCGCTGGGGCTTTTTCGGTTTTTGGGGCGTTTTGGGCTTGCGCTGGGGCGCGCCCGGCATGTCGATCTCCTTATTCAAAAACGCCTCGATCCTAGCCTGGATATCCGGTGGTATCGACTCGTCACGCGCAATGGCGGCCTCGAGGCGCTCCAGCTCGGCGCCCCCCAGGATCGTCTCGAGCAGCGATCGGAGGGCGGGATCCAGTGCCCCTTCGGTCACCGCAGGCCTCTGCGCCTCGCCGCCGGCGTACGTATCATCGGCAAATGGGTCGAATTCATCGAAGTGCGCCGGTGCTGGGAAGGCCGCGTCCAGGGCCGCCCGGATGCGCTCGGCGGTGCGTATGTCGCCGGCTTCATAGGCTCGGGCGGCGGCGGTGTCAATGTTGTGGAATTCGCGTTCCCAGGGTTTGGGCGGCCGACCCTCCAGGCGGCCCATCGCCCGGTAGAACACCAACAGCGGCGCCTTGGGCCAGCGCCGCAGCCCGCTCTGGGCATAGCGTTTGAGCGGACCGTGTTGCTTATAGCGCAGCAGCGTCTCGCAGATCCGTTGGGTTGTCTCCCAGTCCAGCTCCGCGTCGGCCGCGCGATTAATGGCCGGTGTCAGTCTCTGCAGGGCGGCCCGCGCCGCAGGCGTGTCCTGCTGGTCCTCCCGCAGGGTGGCCACGGCCTGGATCAGGGCCAGCACCTGTTCCCGATTGCCCTCGGTGTGCACGGGCGGCAGATTGGCCGCCCGAGTGAGCGATTGGAGGTTTTGGCCGATGCCGCCCGCCTCCAGCAGCAGATAAAAACGCCCCGTAAGACCGCCTCCGGCTCGTGTGATACCCGCATTGAGCCGCTCGCAGGCGGCTTCGCGCCCTTCGGCGGTGAGCGTGATCATGCCATCGAGCACCTGTATGCGCCCCTGGTCCACATCGCTGCGCGCCCACTCCATGGCATGCGCCAGTTCGCGTCGTGCGGCCATTATTTTGTTAGCCTTGATCTGCTTGCGGGCATGCGCTAGATAGGCATCCATAAGCAAGCCGCGCACGCGCGAGTTGATGGGGTCGATGGCAAGTAAACGCTCGGCGAAGCGAGTAGCCTTCTTGTACGCGCCGCCGGCGACGGCCGTGCGTGCCGCCCGAAACAGGCATTCGATGTCGTCGGGAAAATACCGCAGTGCCTTGTCGACTGTCTGGCGCGCCGCCTTGAGATCACGCACGTGAAGATAATGATCGATTAGACGAAAATAACTGCTGTGATCCTCGGGGTCGAGCTCCAGACTCCGCGCCAGATGATCGACCGCCACGGCCGCTAGCGGCGGATCCGCCTGTGGTGGATGAAGCAAATCGGCGATGTGGCGATGGATCAGGGCACGACGCAACTTCGCGTCGTCATCGGGTGCGCGCTCGGCGGCCAGCGCGCCCAGCAGTCGCTGCCACTGGTCTACGGCATCCCACGGCGTCCCATACGCTTCCATGAGCAGCGCGACGAGACGCCGGTTATCTTCCGGCGGCGAGGCTTTCTGTATCCTGGCGAGCCGCGCATGCAGCCGGGTATCGCTGCCCGCGAGCGCAAAGGCCGCTTCGCGAGAAAATCGCGCACCCAATACGTTGCGCTGATTCATGACGAAATCAAATAACGCCCGCGTACCGGGCGCTGAACCCAACCGCGCCAGAGCCGCCACAGCCTGGCGCTGTTCCGGTCGCCAACCGGCGAGTGCGGCCACGACGGTCACAATGTCGCGCGGCAACCCGGACACCTTCGGCTGGGTGTCGACCTGCGTATCCAGTTCGGCGACCGCCTCCAGCGCCTCCCGGATACCGGCGAACGGGGTATCGGCGGGCACCCGGGCCAGAATTTCGGCCGCGGCGCCAGGCGCCTGCTCATAACGCGTCAACGCTTTCATTAACTGGCGAAAATCGCGGTAAGGAGAGCGGAACGAGATACGTGCCAGCGCCGCTTCAAGCGCGGCATCGTCGTGGTGAGCGTAGGCTTCAAGCGCCGCATCGGCAGCCGCGAAATCGCGGGCGACCGGATCATCGGCGCCGAGGTACGCGATCAGATCACCGCCACCCGCCAGGGCGCCAGCCGCGAGACGCGCCTGCAGCCCGCCAACCCCGCCCGCGCCCGCCAGCGCCTGGGGAGCCTGGCGGTATAGGCGCACCAGCTCGGGTGTACGCCCTGCGGCCATCAGCCAGCTAAGGTAGCGAGGGTCGGCCAGCGGTTCGCTACAGCTCTCGGCTCGCGTCTGCCATAGAGCAATCGCCTCCTTGATCATGCCACGCGAGGCCAGATGCTCCGCTCGCCCGGCATACGCTTGTGCCAGCGCACCTACCCATGCCGGTTGTCGGCCATGATCTTTCAGCAGGCGCTTGTAATCCGCCGCCGCTTCCTTGAACCGCCTGTGCTCCAAATGCAGCGCCGCCGAGCGCGCGAGCGTTTCGAGGTTCTCCACCTTGCCCTGTTTAGCGCATGATCGCTGTTTCCGCCGAGCCATAGAAGTCCTAAAAGAGATTACCAGGAAAACGGGTGTGAAAAGGGCTGAGGATACTGTTGGGTCAACCGGCCGGGCAATCCGTATGTGATCTCGGCGTGGGCGATAGCACCGTCGCCCGCCAGCTCCGCGCAAGGGCCCCAACCGCCTCGCCCACGTCGAGCCGGCCGAGTCGGTACGGCACTATGAGTACGAGCACTCAGGAAGCTAATTGCACCTCGACGCAAAACCTCCGCTGAGCAGCACGCCGACCCGGATTCACCGCGCGTATTTGGGGCGGCGAAAGGGGTTCACGGGAATGCACGGATCGCCCCGGAATCGCTGCGACGATTCAAGGCCCAGATACGCCGGCTGACGCGGCGCAAGTGGGGCATCAGCCTGGAGGAGCGAGTGTGTCGGCTCAAGATCTATCTGACGGGATGGCGGGGCTATTTCAGGTTCTGCGAGACCCGTTCCAGATGGGCTGCGTTGGCTGGCGAGCGCAGCAGATGCACAGTTTCCATCAGTGCGTTGTACTGCGCTGATGACATCACGACAGCCTCCGGTGCATCCCGCCGGGTAATGATGGTGCAGTCCGCGTCGTCATTGACCCGATCAAGAACGGCTTTCAGGTGCTTGCGCGCCTTGCTGAAGCTGATCGTGCGCATGCGTCGCTTCTGAATATGTACAACTCACGGGTCGAAGCGTGAGGCACCGCAATACATCGCAGGTGCTGTCTCTCTACCCAGGCGCGGTATGCGGGGTCTGTGGAGCAATCATTTATCGGCTGAGGGCGAACACGTTTCGCAGCTCTTCGTCCCTCAGGTTGCCGATCCACTGCTCGCCGGTGCCGACGGTGAGTTCGGAGAGCGCCCGCTTGGAGCGGATCATGTCGTTGATGCGCTCCTCGAAGGTCTCGCGGGTGATGAGCCGGTGGACCTGCACGGTCTGTGATTGGCCGATGCGGTAGGCGCGATCGGTGGCCTGCGCTTCCACCGCCGGGTTCCACCATAGATCGAAGTGAATGACCTGTGAGGCGGCCGTGAGATTGAGCCCGGTGCCCGCGGCCTTGAGTGAGAGGATGAAAACGCGCTCGGTGCGATCGCCCTGGAAGCGCTCTACCATGGCGTCGCGGTGCTTGCGCGAGAGACCGCCGTGCAGGAACGCCGGGGTGCGCCCGAACGCCTCGGCAATCCAGCCTTGCAGGAGCTCACCGGCTTTGCGGAACTGGGTGAATAACAGCACCTTTTCGTGCTGACGGTGCGTCTCGGTCAGAAGCTCGAGCAGCCGTTGTGCCTTGCCGGAGTGCGCCGGCGTTGCGGCACCGTCGTTGAGGTACTGTCGGGGGTGGTTGCAGATCTGCTTGAGCGCAAGGATCATCTGCAAGACGAGTCCCTGGCGCTGGAAGGTATCCGACTCGCCCTGAATGACCTCCAACCCTTCCCTGACGACAGACTCATAAATGGCGGCCTGTTCCTCGGTAAGCTCGCAGAACTGGTCCTGTTCAATTTTCTCCGGCAGATCGCTGATGATCGAGCTGTCCGTCTTCAACCGCCGCATCAGGAAAGGCGCGGCGGCCCGGCGGAATCGCTCGGCGACGCGCTGGTCTCCGTGCACCTCGATGGGGGTGGCGAATTGCTCGCTGAACCGTTTCGGCGTGCCGAGGTAGCCGGGGTTTGCGAAGTCCATGATGCTCCAGTATTCGGAAAGCCGGTTCTCGACCGGGGTGCCGCTCATGGCGATGTGGGCGCCGGCGCGCAGGGACTTGATGGCTTTGGTCTGTGCGGCGGAGGGGTTTTTGATGTTCTGCGCTTCATCGACGATGACAACGCGCCAGGAGAGGCCCCGCAAGGCCGCCAGATCGCTGCGCGCGTGTCCGTAGGTCGTGACGACAAGGTCCGGCTGCGCACCGGGTGCAGGCAGGCTGCGGCCGGGGCCGTGATAGACGTGTAGCGACAGCGACGGCGTGAAGCGCTCGATCTCCTTGCGCCAGTTGGTGAGCAGACTGGTGGGAACAACGATCAGCGCGCTTGCGTGGCTGCCGATCTTGCCGTCCTCCTTGAGCTTGAGCACGGTGGTGAGGACCTGCAACGTCTTGCCCAGCCCCATATCGTCGGCAATGACGCTGCCGAGCCCTACGTCGGTATTGCCGTAGAGCCACTGGAATCCGCGTTGCTGGTAGGGGCGCAGCTCCGCTCGAATGGCTGTGGGCAGAGGCACCTCGCTGATTGTCTTGAGTGCCTTGACGCGCTCGTGGGCCGCGTCATCGAGGTGCACCGGCGCGCCTTCGTACTCGCCCGTCAGGGCAATGCGCGTAAGCTCGGCCCCGTGGAGCCGCGCGGGTTTGTCGAGCTGATTGCGCAGACGCTCGACTTCTTTGGGCTCGAGGTAGACATACTCGCCGCGGAAGCGCACGACGCCCGTGGCTTCGCTGACCAGGGACTCGAACTCCTCGGGGGTAAGCAGCTGATTGCCGACGGCAACGCGCCAGTTGAAGCTGAATAGGTCGTTGGCGCTGAGGAATCCGCCCGTTTCTGCCTTCTTGCCGGTGACCTCCAGGGAACGCTGCGGTTTTAGCAGTTGCTCCAGTACGCGTGGCAAAAGGGTGCGGATGCCCAGAAGCTGGACGATGGGGAAGACCTCGAAGAGCAACTCGGGAAGCCGGTCGGCCGCAACGCGCATCGCTGCGTTGGCACCGGTGCGTACATAGTCGTTGATGGGCGGGTAGGACTCGCCGAGCATTGAGATTGTCTTCAGGATGCTGCTGCGCTGCGTTGCCCACTTCGGATCCCGAAGTACCTGTGCGAGCGGCATCGGTGTCCGTGCCGCGGCGCCGTTACGCGCTGTGACGTCGATGGACAGCGTGAAGGCGTCGGCGTCTTCTTCCAGCCGCAGGACTGGCGCGTGATCGCTCTCCGCGAGATGGAGCCGGGCGAGCCAGGTGCGGATGCTCCCCGGCACGGCCCCCTCGCCGGGGCCGTCGAACCATTCGCAGCCATCCCCGAAGAACAGCCTCATGACCTTGTCGTCGCGCTGCGCGTCCGGGAGATCGGCGCCCCCCTCGCGCATCCAGTGGTCCATGAATAGCCCGCACAGTAGGCGCGCCTGCATTCGCGGCGAGATCCGCCGCTGGCGGCGCCCCACCTGTAGGCGCAGCAGATTCGACGGCAACCCGCGGGCGAGCTGCTCGATGAGTGCCCGCACGCTGGGATCAAGCGTCGCGGGTAGCCATAGCAAGCCAGTGCCGCTGCGTTGCAGGGCAAAGATCCAGGGCACGGCTGCACCGGCTTGGAGAAAGTGCATTGCGGCCCGGTTGGCGGCATGCAGTCCGGCCACCTCGGGTTGATAATCCGGCAGGTCGGCCGCTTCTAGCGCACCAACGGCGGGGAGCAGGTCGGCAAGCTCAGTCACGCCTTCGGCGTCAATGACGGTGGTGTCCGCGTTTGTGTCGACGAGCAGCCGCGGCGTGTCCTCGGGCGTTAGGCGGGTTGTGGGACGCTCCCGCGCTGCTCCACCGTCGTGCTCCAGTTGGCGGCGAGCGGCCTTGGCCAAGCGGCGCATGTGGGTTGTCCAGCGCTTTCGGAAATCACCCGCTGGACTGAATGGTGGATTTGGCGGCAAGGCTTTTGGCAGCGCGTCAACCAGGTTGGACAGGCCGGAGTAGTCGATGTGAGCGAGGGTGTCAGGCTCGGGTGCGGGTTCACGTTCGTTCTCATCCGCGCCCGCCAGCGCGAGCTCGTCGAGCCCGGGAGGCGCGCCTGTGGCGTC